>JALERW010000092.1 GCA_022763925.1 Lachnospiraceae bacterium | reverse complement strand
TGCATTCGGTGACGATGGCAGAAGGAACAGAAGCTGCTGTCCGTGATTCGGAAGATGAGGCGGAACAGGAAGAGCTGCTGCGTCTTGGAAGAGCCCTCAAGGCAAGCGGAAAGACGCTGGAGGACATTCTTGGAAAGGATGTGTCCGATGGACCGGAGGCATCTGTCGAAACCGATGAAGAGGACAGGAAAAAGACTGCTCCTGTATCGCCTTCGGAAGAGAAACCGAAGAGGAAAGCTGGATGGAGGTGGAAGCGGACTGCCCGGATCTTCGCCGGTGCCGCTGCGTGTCTTCTGGTGGTGTTTATGGTAAGTATGACCAGCAATGCCATGAGAATGTTCTGGATTGAGAAGATAGGGGTATTGTTGGGAAATAGACCGGCAACGACCGTCGACAATGAAGAACATTTCAGCGAGGATAAGGTGTATACCGAATCAGAAGCGCTGGATATGATTAAAAGAACGATTGGGATTCGACCGGTTTATTTCAGAAATATGCCGGAAGACATGAGCTTTTCTGAAGTGTATGTGGAAGAAGATGCACAGTGGGCAAAAACCTTTTATGATTATGAAGAGAAATCCGTAAGGGTTTTGATGGACAAATCGGACAAGGATATGTCCTTAGGTATCGTTTATGATGGGGAAGAGTTGGGAAGTAAAAAGCTTGAAGTGAATGGAATGGAGATTGTTGTTCATAAAATTCAGAGAGACTCGGAACATACCGCATATTACGCTGACATAGAATATGAAAATGCTTTTTATTCTATTGAGGGTGATATGAAGGAAACGGTCTTCTTAGAATTAGTAGAGAATATTATGTTCTGGTAACGTATTGAGGGAGGACTAATATGAGAAAGAAATATTATCAGTATTTGGCATTGGTGTTGGTTTGTGGAATCTTATTTGGATGTTTCAGTATACAGTCTTTTGCGGCAGGAGTGAATGGATGGGAAGGACTGGCATCCGAGTTATTGCCGGATGCGCTGGAAGCAGAAGACATCTGGGAAAATGTCATGCGGGGAACGTATCTTCAGACAGGAAACTGTAAGATCAGTAATGAAGGGAATCGGGTGGTGAAAATTTCCGGAGGAACCGATGCCTATCAGACCTGTGATGTGGTAGCAGCTACCATTTATCTGGACCGGTATGAAAATGGAGAGTGGAGGCAGGTGACTTCCGCTCCGTTTACCAGCTATAATGCGAAGACGACCAATGGCTCTAAAAATGTATCGGTAACAGGCGGCTATTATTACCGGGCAAGAGGCTATCATACCATTTATAAGGGAAGTACAACGGAGTCTGCATATACATTATCAAATGGAATTTGGATTCCGTAATCCGCGTTTCATAGTATCATAATGAATCTGAACACACCCCGGCATCGCCATTCCCCTGGCGATGCCGCATTTTATCTATAAAAAAATAAAAAATTTTTCTTTTGCATGCAAAAAATTCCGTTCTCATACGTATTCTTCATGTAACGTTACAAAAAACTACGAATGAGAAGGGAGGTTTCTCCGGTATTCTGCTCCTTATCCTCGCGAAATAGGGAAGCAGATGGCTCTGTGCAAAAAGACTGTACAGCGCCGGAGGCAGAAAAGCAAAGAAAACGAAAGAACAAAAAATAGAATGTAACTGAAACGAGCGGGAATCTTTCAGGAAGGGATATCCCGCAGACAAGGATGAAAATGCGATGAAAAAGGGCAGCCCCCGGTTCTGATGAAGAAACGGGAGCTGCCTTTCGCAGTGGTGCGCATAAGCGTTCTTTTTATTCTCCGATGGCCTGGCGAAGTGCCCTGGCCAGCTGGTCCGGACAGGATGTGGGACGGGGGCCGCACTGGATGCCCTCGATGCGGCGGATGGCCTCGTGTACATCCATTCCTTTTACCAGGGCGGCAACGCCCTGCGTATTGCCGCTGCATCCTCCCACGAATTCCACGGATGAGATGATATTTCCGTCAAGCTCCACATTAATAAACCTGGAACATACCCCTTTGGTCTTATATACCATAACAATTCCTCCTTTTTATCTGAAACGGTCCGCCTGGTTTTTACGTTCTGTTTACGTACGGATTCCATTATAGCAAATCCGTTGAAAATTTACTAGGTAACATCTTCAGAATTTGCTATAATAAGATGAAAACGAAAACCCGGAGGATGGAGGAAAAGCAGTTATGAACAGAATCGGAATTATCGGAGCAATGGAAGAGGAAGTTGCGATCCTGAAAGAGAAGATGAAAATAGAGCAGAAGCTGGAAAAGGCTTCCATGGAATTTTTTGCAGGAACACTGGCAGGACGGGAGGTGGTTGTCGTTCGCAGCGGGATCGGAAAGGTAAATGCGGGCATCTGCACGCAGATTCTGGTGGATCTGTTTGATGTGAAGGCTGTGATCAATACGGGAATCGCCGGCTCGCTGGATGGTCGGATCGATATCGGTGACATTGTTATTTCCACCGATGCGCTTCACCATGACATGGATGCGGTGAACTTCGGATACCCGCTGGGGCAGATCCCGCGGATGGATACGCTGTCCTTTCCGGCGGATGAGAAACTGATCGCTGTGGCAGAGGAAGCGTGCAGACAGGTGAATCCGGACATTCATACATGGACGGGCCGGGTGGTATCCGGGGATCAGTTTATCGCGGACAGGGCGGTAAAGGATCGGATCATTAAGAATTTTGGCGGCTTCTGTACGGAGATGGAGGGTGCGGCCATTGCTCAGGGCGCATATCTGAATCAGATTCCGTTTGTGATCCTGAGAGCAATTTCCGATAAGGCAGACGACAGCGCCACGATGGATTACCCGACCTTTGAGAAAAAGGCCATTGAGCACAGCGTGCGTCTCGTTATTCGTATGATGGAGCTCCTCGGACAGGAAGCATAGGAGCTTTTGTCGAGAGAAGACGAACGATTTATGCGCTCCCTCCCTTTTCATTTTTTTGCGGATAAGCTATAATAACTGTAAAAATCTGGAAATGGAAGGGGCGTTTTTATGCTTGACCGAATGATGGACCAGCAGTTCGTACTGTATGTGCTGACAGGCGTCAGTGCGGCTGTCCTTCTACAGAAGATAATAGTTTCCTTACTTTACCGGCATTTGAAAAAAGAGACGGATGCACTTCCGGCTGCCAACGACCGATGGATAAAACAGCTGAAGCTGAAATTTGAAAATACATACAAGGTAAATAACCGTATGACCGATGTGGAGGTATTTGTGGACAGACAGCTGGCAAAGCTGAAATTTTTCCGGCTGGGACTTTACGGAATGAATACCTTTTACAGGAAGGCGCAGCTGATCTGCATCCTGCTGGGCGGCTGCAGCTATATTCTGGCAGCCAGGGCGGGGCGTACAATGGCGGACTGCAATACCTTTTTTGTGATGGGGATTCTGGCGGCAGTATTCCTTCAGCTTCTGGACAGCCTGTCGGGAAACAGCCGCTCGGAGGAAGTGGTGAAGCTGAATCTTACGGATTATTTTGAAAACATGCTTCTTCCGAAGCTGAAGCAGGAGCCGGGAAGCGGGACAGGCTTCGGGACGGCAATGACGTCCGGGCAGGAAATACGGGGGCTTCGCCGGCAGGAGATGGCAGCTTCCGGCAGTGCAGGTCCTGTTTCCGACAGTGTAATATCTGTTCCGGAAGAGAAGATGGAACCGGCGGGGGCGGCGCTGAGCTTCCGCGCGGAGACCGGAGGCCCGGCCGGGGCGTTGGAGCCGGACGAACCGGAACCTCCGAAGAAAAATGCAAGACAGAGGAAAAAAGAGGAAATCGCAGCTGCGGATATTCAGAAGCGGCTTTCCCGCATCTCTCAGAGCAGGCTTTCCAGGGAAGAGGAGGATCGGATCGTCCGGGATGTGCTGAAGGAATTTTTGACCTGAGAAAGGCTTTGACTTGATATATGAAGGGCGATTTGATAAAATGGAAACAGGACAAGGTGATTTACGGGTACCTTGGAAGAAGAAGGAGTGAGAGATAACATGGATAAAGTTACATTTGATTATTCCAAAGCCGAACCCTTTATTAAGGCACATGAGATAGAGTACATGAGCCGTCTGACAAAGGATGCGAAGGAGCTGTTATTATCCAGAACCGGAGCGGGCAATGATTTCCTGGGCTGGATTGATCTTCCGGTAGATTATGACAAGGAAGAATTTGAACGGATCAAAAAGGCGGCGAAGAAGATTCAGGAGGATTCTGAGGTGCTGATCGTGATCGGTATCGGCGGATCCTATCTGGGAGCCCGCGCAGCTATCGAATTTTTGAGACACAGCTTCTATAATAACGTATCAAAAGAAATCCGGAAGACACCGGAGATCTATTTCGCAGGGAACAGCATCAGCACAAGATATATCAAGGGGCTGATCGAGGTGCTGGGAGACCGTGATTTCTCCATCAATGTGATTTCCAAGTCCGGAACGACCACGGAGCCGGCGATCGCTTTTCGTATTTTCAAGGAGATTCTGGAGAAGAAATACGGAAGAGAAGAGGCTGCCAGGAGAATTTATGCCACAACGGACAAGTCCAGGGGTGCGCTGAAGCATCTGGCAGATACGGAAGGCTATGAGACCTTTGTAGTTCCGGATGACATCGGAGGACGTTTCTCCGTTCTGACCGCAGTGGGCCTTCTGCCCATCGCAGTGAGCGGCGCAGATATTACCAGACTGATGGAGGGTGCGGCAGCTGCCAGAGAGAGAGCAATCACATGTGATTTCGAGGAGAATGACTCCATGAAATATGCGGCAGTCCGCAATATCCTGCATCGGAAGGGCAAGAGTATTGAGATCCTTGCCAACTATGAGCCCAGCCTGCACTATGTTTCGGAATGGTGGAAGCAGCTGTGCGGCGAGAGTGAAGGCAAGGATAAGAAGGGCATTTATCCTGCATCCGTGGATCTTACCACAGATCTTCATTCCATGGGACAGTTTATTCAGGACGGCTCCAGAATCATGTTTGAGACCGTACTGAATGTGGAAGGCTGCGAGGATGAGATCGTAATCGGAAAAGAAGAGACCGATCTGGACGGCCTGAATTACCTTGCAGGAAAGAACATGGACTTTGTAAACAAGAGTGCAATGAACGGCACGATTCTTGCTCATACGGACGGAGAGGTTCCGAACCTGATGGTGACCGTTCCGAAGCAGGATGAGTACAGCCTTGGCGAGCTGTTCTATTTCTTTGAATTCGCCATTGCCCTCAGCGGATATCTGAATGGTGTGAACACCTTTGATCAGGAGGGTGTGGAGAGCTATAAGAAGAATATGTTTGCTCTGCTTGGAAAGCCCGGATTTGAAAAGGAAAGAGATGCTCTGTTAAAGAGATTATAGGAACAGGACAAAGGCGAGGGGAGACTGACCGGAATCTGTTTTTAAAGCGGACGGATTCTGGTCAGTTTTTGTGCGAAAAGGCAAATGTACAGGATAAACAACAGGAGAAGGAGGACGAACATGAAAATTGTGATGCTGGAGGCAAGATCCCTGGGTGAGGATGTGGATCTTTCGGCATATGAGACACTCGGAGATTTCACGGCATATGAGGATACAAAACCGGAAGATACTCCCGGGCGGATTAAGGACGCAGATATTGTCGTGGTAAATAAGATCCCGATGAATGAGAAAACGCTGGGAAGCGCGGATCAGCTGAAGCTTTTGTGCGTGACCGCCACAGGAACCAATATCGTGGACATGGAATACTGCAGGAAACGCGGCATCACGGTTACGAATGTGGCAGGCTATTCCACCTATTCTGTGGCGCAGCATACCTTTGCCCTTCTGTTTTATGTGCTGGAGAAGCTGAATTATTACGACAGCTATGTGAAGTCGGGGACGTACTGTGACAGCCCGCTGTTTACACATCTGGATGAGCGATTTTTTGAGATCCGCGGAAAGGTATGGGGAATCATCGGACTTGGAAATATCGGCCGGGAGGTGGCGAAGATCGCGGAGGCATTCGGCTGCCGGGTCATCTATTATTCCACCACCGGAAAGAACAGCAGCAGCGCATATGAGCGGGTGGATCTGGATACGCTTCTTCGGACCTCTGATATCGTATCCATTCACGCGCCGCTGAATGCAGCCACAGATCATCTGATGACGCTGGAGAAGTTCGAGAAAATGAAAAGGTCCGCGATTCTGATCAATGTGGGAAGAGGTCCCATTGTGGATGAGGCAGATCTGGTGAAGGCACTTACGGAGGGAATGATCGCGGGTGCAGGCCTGGATGTGCTGAGTGTGGAGCCCATGCGAAAAGACAATCCCCTTCGGAAGCTTCAGGACAGCAGGAAGCTGGTTATTACACCCCATATTGCCTGGGCATCGGTGGAAGCACGGCAGAGGCTGGCAGATGAAACGGCGGAAAATATCCGGGCGTGGATGAGGGGAGAAAAGAGAAACGTCGTATAGACAGGAAAAGGATATGGACGAAAAGATATTAAAAAAGCTGGGAAGAAATCTGACCATCCGTTATGTGCTGACCCACTGTACGTTCTGGATGGGATATGCATGCATCGGAGGCTTTGCGGCTCTGTACCTGGAAGGGAAGGGGTTTTCCAGTACGCAGGTGGGGATTATCACTGCGATCGGAGGCATCCTGTCCGTCGGACTTCAGCCGCTGCTCGCAGCCCTCACGGAGGGAAAGAGAAGGATATCGGTAAAACAGGTGTTTACGGGTACTTCGCTGCTGGCGGCGGTCATTGGGCTTCTGCTGCTGGTCAATCAGAGTATGGCATTCACCGCGCTTCTGTTTGTGGCGGAGACCGCTGTCATTATGAGCAATTCTGCGGTTCTGAATTCACAGGGGATGGAGTATGTCAATCTCGGAATATCCGTGAATTATGGGCTGGCAAGAGGCGCGGGCTCTATGGCCTATGCCGCGGTGTCCCTGACGATCGGTTTCGTCACGGAACGCTTTGGGGAGGATGTGCTCATTATCGCCTGCGTGATGTTTACCCTGTTTCTGCTGCTCCTTCTTGTGACTGCAAGGAGCGGGAAGCAGCTGAAGCTGAAATACGGACTGGAAGGGGCACAGCAGGAATCATCCTCCGACAGAGGAAGTATGCGGATGCTTTTTGGGGAGGATCCGGGAATGCTCCTTCTGCTTCTCGGTTTTGTGTGTTTGTTCATGGGGCATTTTATGACAAATACCTATCTGATTAATCTGGTGGGACGTTTCGGCGGAACGGATTCCGATATGGGCATCGCTTCTGCCTGTGCGGCAATGCTGGAGCTTCCAAGCATGATGCTGGTCAATCATCTGCTGAAGCGGGTGAAAGCATCCTCTATCCTGCGTATCAGCGGGGTGATGTTCACCGTGAAGGCGGCGATTCTTCTGGTGGCTGTGAATATGCCGGTTCTGCTCCTGTCACAGATCTGTCAGTTCGGGGCTTATGCGTTCTTTACTCCGGCCTCCGTTTATTATATCAATGAGCGGGTTTCGGAGCCGTATAAGGTAACCGGTCAGGCAGCCCTGGGCATGGCTACCATGGGGCTTGGCGGGACGCTGGGGAATCTGCTTGGTGGAAGGCTGATCGATGTGTTTTCAGTTGTGGGAATGGTCGCGGCATGTGTGATTTTTTCGGTGGCAGGAACATTCCTGGTCTTTTTTGCAACCGGACAGAGAAAAAAGGAGGGCTGACGCGGCGGCATCAGTCCTCTTCAATGACATGGATTTCCATGTAGTCGAAGTCAATGGCTTCGATGAAATTATCCTGGTAGAATCGTGCTTTGGTGTGACGGCGGAATTCATCAACGGTGGAATTAAGCCAGATTGGCTTGCCCAGGTCGAATTCATAGCAGGCTTTCTCCAGAGAACGGAATATTTTATGCGTGCGGGTGTCGTCTGTTTCATCACAGATGACGGTGTCCCGAAGCATGCGGTTGTCTTTCAATAGTTTTACCCAAAGCCGGAACATGGGAAGGCTCCTTTCTGTGTGCCGGAAAAGCTTCCGGGAACGGTGTTCTGAACAACAGTATATCGGGCTTTGGGGAGGATGTAAAGCCCCTGAGATATGGACATTTTGCCGGAATATGATAGAATAGTAATGAAATAAAGTCCTTTGGCAGTATGGAAAGGTTGAAATAGATGGAATTTGTTTATGAAGAAAATGAAAGTATTGACAGCTGGGAGACCGTTATGTTTCTGTATGGCTCGGCGCTGAAAAAAGTAACCCTGAATATGGAGATCCTGAATGATGAGTTCAGATATCTGCATAATTACAATCCGATCGAGCATATCAAATCCAGGCTGAAGGAGCCTGAGAG
>JALERW010000070.1 GCA_022763925.1 Lachnospiraceae bacterium | reverse complement strand
CTCTGGATTTCCATTTTGGAGTTAAAGATTGTGATGCTTACGTCGTCACCTGCCAGTACCGGAACTGCACCAGCCACAGTAAGAGATGCTGTCATTGCAACTGCCATTGCGAAAGAAACTGCTTTTTTCATTTTGTAATCCTCCTTGATTTGTTTTTACTGCGTTTCTCTTGATGGTTGAATCATATCACAACCGATTGCTATATGTCAATCGCTTAACACAAACTTTTTCCTTTTATTTGTATTTTCTGTACGATTATCTAAATTTAGCACTCCGTTTTTGTTCAATATTTACAGTTATATCCTCTTATATCAATTCATTTTCTTTCCAACACCTGTTTTTCACCATTTTTATATGTTTATCGTTTGTTATATCTTGCCACAAGAAAGAATCCTGCTTGCAGGATTCACCGCCTGCGGCGGGTCGCTTTAGCGACATAAATCCTCTCCGCCGCAGTGCGAACCTGCCCGGAGGGCTTTTTTATATCATAGGAACATTACGGAGTAATTTCCTATGATATAAAAAACCTCCGTCTCATAAAAGAGACGAAGGTTATCCGCGGGTCCACTCTTATCAGGAAACAAACATCTATGCTTCCCACTCTGACACGTAACGTGTGTAATCCGTACCCGGCTAAAACATTCACCGGATCAGCTCCCGGATGCACTTCATCTGCCCCTTAACCGGAATTGCTTTCAGCCGATGGCAATTCCTCTCTGATGTTCCGGACGGCCATAGATTCCATATGGCACACTGCAGATTACTCTTCCGTTCACAGCCTTTACAGGTTCATTTCATTATAATTTATAGTATGAAAATTTGCTCTTTTTGTCAATAGCTGTTTTTACCCGGCCGATAAAATCTCTGCCCGTCTTTCTCCACGCGAAGTACCTTTCCCTCCAGCCTCAGATAATCCAGATGCGACAGTGTCTCTCCCACCGCAAACCATTTCTGGTTATCCGGAAATTCTTCCCATGGAGTCCCACGCATATTCCATTTCAGCCTGCCTGCGATCTGATAGGCGGTTGCTTCCTTCTCTTCCTTCAGCACCTTTTCAATCAGGGCAAGACGTTCCTCATGATGCCTGAGCAGCTCTTCCACCCGTTCATAAAGCGTTTTGAATTCTCCCCGATGGGCCGGAAAGGTTCTTTTTACATCATAGGCAATAATCTTTTTCAGGCTCTTTATATAATCCAGCAGAGAATTTTCGATTCCCGGCCAGGAAGTATTATTCGGCGTAATATCAAACAATACATGATCTCCTGAAAAAAGAAGCTTCTCCGCCTCATAATACAGGCACATATGCCCCGGCGTGTGGCCGGGCGTATGTATGCACAGAAATTCATAGCCGCCGACGCGGATCACATCCTGATCCTTTGTTTCCACAACGGGGAACATCACCGGCGGTGCAAAAATCCGGGCCTGATTGGAGGTCCGAAGGGCAATCATCGTATCCTCCGGAAATCCTTCCTCCACATAACGCTCCTCCAGAGCGCTCCAGTTCGAGCCATCATAATCCATATTCAGATATTGATAATCAATGGCACTCATATATACCTGTCTGGGATGTTCTTCCAGCATGGAAGGTACAAGTCCCACATGATCCGAATGCAGGTGTGTGATAAAAATCGAGGTTCTGCTCATATCAATATCCAGCTCATGCAGTCCTTTCATCAGAGCTGCCTTGCACTCCGGGCGGTTAAATCCCGTGTCGATGATCAGATTTTCATCCGGTGTCTTAATCACATAGGCATTCAGCATTTTCAGCGGATTCTGTGGAAGCTCCACAAACACACGGTATATCTGCGGTTTGTCAAATACTTTTTCTATCATAACCTTCTCCCCGTATACTGGATTTTATACAATTTCATTTAAAAACACCTTCAGGCCTGTCCGAACCTTCTTCCATTTCTTTCGGGCCTCCGGTGTCATAACACCATGCTCTTCCCTGCAGATGGTATCCACGTCTTCATTTCCAAACAAAAGACGCACAAGCGCTTCCACCGGCAGCTTCAGATCTTCCGGCTTTTGTTCTATCCTGCTTTTCTTTGGCTCCAGGCTGCTTTCCTCCGGTCCGAGCTTCCATGTAAACACGCCCCTGTTCTCCGGCAGCACTGCATCCTCTGTCCTCAGGATAAATTCCAGCTCTTCATCTGCCCGCACCACGGAAAGAAATGATGGAAGATACAGCGGACGCAGCATGATCACCGGTTTGGAAGCTGTCGGCAGTTTCTCCGGATCCTCTCCGGGAAGAAGCCCATATACATGTACCGGACGTGCAAATGCTCCGAAACAGGCATTCAGGATTTCTCCTGTCCGGTCCCTGTACTCCCTTACAATCAGTGGTTCCCGCACCTCTGCCGTTTCCTGCAGCGTATAGGCAGTAAGTCCGATCCTCCTTCCGTTCTCCGAAATCCAGACCAGATCCCCTTCCTCCGATGCACACTCGCTCCGAAGGATCCTGTAATAATCCGCATCCCGCAAGGCAAATACGTCCGCATGCTCCTTCAGAATCTGATTCGCGAACGCTGCGGCCAGTCCTTCTTCTCCTATCCTTACCGGCGCGGCAGCATATCTGCCCTTCCCCACGGCAGATACCCCGGGAAACTGAGGCCCCGGAAGCTCCATCCGGAGCTGCTCATACCCAAACCGAAAACCGAACGGCCGGTAAATTGCCTCATCTGCCGGCATCAGAAAAAGAAAGGGCTGATGCCTGTCATACCGGTCACGCATGGCTTTTACAAGAAGCTTCCGCATCATTCCCTGATGGCGGCATTCCCTCCGCGTCGCTACCGCGATCACGTAGGCACTGTCCGCCTGTACGTCCCCCAGCTGTAGACGATACGGATTCAGCTGAAGCATGGAACAGAGCCTTCCATCCTTTTCCAGCGCCAGAATCTCATTGTCCGCCGTTTTAACGGAATAGTAATAATTAAGAAACTCCTTCCCGTCTTCCGGAAATATTTCTTCCCAGAGCGGGCGGGTCTTTTCTTTCTCCTCATTGATCAGATAGCGAATTTCTTCCATATCTTCCATCTTCTCCCGTCACGCTTCCCCGGACGGGCTGCAGCCTCCGCAGCCGGGACAGCTGACCGTTTCCTCCGTCACATCCACCGATGCACAATTCGTAACCCGCTCCAGCGCGCAGATCGCCTGAGAGGAAATCCCCTCTCCGGTCCCGGTAAATCCAAGCCCCTCCTCCGTAGTTGCCTTCACATTCACCTGATCGATCTCAATCCCCAGTGTGTCTGCAATATTCCTGCGCATCTGCTCTATGTGCGGGGCCATCTTCGGACGCTGGGCAATGATAGTGGCATCAATATTTTCTATTACATACAGATGCTCTTCCAGAAGTCCTCCCACATGTTCCAGAAGCTTCAGACTGGAAATCCCCCGATACTGTGGATCAGTATCCGGAAAATGCTTTCCGATATCTCCAAGAGCTGCAGCTCCCAAAAGCGCATCCATAATCGCATGCAGGAGCACATCCGCATCTGAATGACCCAAAAGCCCCTTCTCATAAGGAATCCTTACACCCC
This sequence comes from Lachnospiraceae bacterium, assembly GCA_022763925.1. GTDB lineage: Bacteria > Bacillota > Clostridia > Lachnospirales > Lachnospiraceae > JAGTTR01. Next base: position 25,807 of record JALERW010000070.1, on the reverse strand, counting down.
CCAGAATCAGCTCTCTTCCCTCCACCAGCCTGTGTACATCATATCCCAATCCAACTCGCATGTTGTCCCTCCTGCCATATGCTTTATCCTATTTCTTTATCCTGTTTCTTTATCATAACATTTTGCTCCCAAACTGGCAATCTCATTCCGGATGCTCTCTTTTAAGATTGAAAGATTTTGAAAAAACAGCATTTTTTTTAAAAAAGGGCTTGACTTTCCAGATGAAATAATAGTATAATAGCAAAGTCGGTTGAGGGAATCGACGCAAAGCCTCGGGATCTTAGCTCAGCTGGGAGAGCATCTGCCTTACAAGCAGAGGGTCACAGGTTCGAGCCCTGTAGGTCCCATTTTCAATGAAAATTGAATATATTTATGGAGAGATAGCTCAGTTGGCTAGAGCATGCGGTTCATACCCGCAGTGTCGAGGGTTCGAATCCCCCTCTCGCTACTGAAAAAACTCTGAGAGCCGATGCTTTCAGAGTTTTTTGTTTTCTGTTTTTATGTTTTCCGTTTTTACGCCTCGAATATTCTTCGCACATAGCTTTCCATTGCTCCGGCAAGTGCTGCGTGCCCTTCCTTTTCCAGATGAATGGCATCTGTACCCCCTACTTTCGCAAATTCTGAGGCATCCATGAAATCACAGCCATAGGTTTTTGCCAGATGAGCGTACTATTCTGCCAGCTCCCGGGACACCCGGACTGCATGCTCATATCCAAAGCATTCACCCAGCCAGGATTCCCGTATCGTTTCTCCTACATGCACCGGGGACACAAGCAGGATTCTCGGTTCCTTTGTCATATGATATTTTCCGTAGATCCGGATCTTCTCCAGCATTCGCTCCATCTCTCCTGCCACGTCCATGGCACAGTAGCCGAATTTTCCTTTCAAATCATTCGTTCCCAGCATCAGGATCAGAAGATCAAAGGGCTTCTGGCTCTCCATGCACGGCACAATCATACTCAGGCCGTTTTTCTCGCCCTCACAGGGATCCTCCGTCGCGATGGTCCTGCCATTCTGCCCTTCTTCTATTACCTGATACTTTAGTCCCAGCTTTTCCTGAAGAAGCCCGGTCCATCGCACCTTTTGCGGAAATCGCTCCGATGTTCTCGGATCATAGCCCCAGGTATTGGAATCCCCAAAACAGACGATTCTTATTTGCTCCATACTGTTCCTCCGAAAGCAGACTTCCCATCCGCTTTTCCAAAAAGAGACTGTTCCCTTTTTTTGCAAAAGGAACAGTCCCCCATTTGATGTTACTTAAAATATGCCACTCCGGATTCAAAGATACGGATATCCTGCTCTCCATAAATATTCATAGCAACAGCCTCATCACGGCGCTCCACATGTGCCATCTTTCCAAGACACCGTCCGTCAGGGCTGGTAATACCTTCGATCGCATAATAAGAACCGTTGGGATTCCATTCTTCATCCATGGTAGGTTTGCCGTTAAGATCCACATACTGGGTCGCCACCTGCCCGTTGGCAAACAGCTTATCGATCCACTCCTTGGGGGCCACGAAACGTCCCTCACCGTGAGATGCCGGATTTACATATACCTTACCCAGTTCCGCCTGTGCAAGCCACGGGGACTTGTTCGTCACGACCTTCGTGTATACCATTTTGGATACATGACGTCCGATATTATTGTAGGTCAGAGTCGGTGCATGTTCATCCTGTCCCACAATTTCTCCTCCCGGGACAAGCCCCAGCTTGATTAGTGCCTGGAAACCGTTACAGATACCGAGGCAGAGTCCGTCTCTCTCATTTAACAGCTTCATAACTGCCTCCTGGATCTTCGCATTGCGGAACGCAGTCGCAAAGAACTTGGCGGATCCGTCGGGCTCATCTCCCGCAGAAAAGCCGCCCGGGAACATGATGATCTGTGCCTGCCCGATTGCCTTTTCAAATGCATCCACAGACTCGCGAATATCATTGGCATCCATGTTGCGGAATACCCTGGTCACCACATTGGCGCCAGCCCGCTCGAAGGCTTTCGTACTGTCGTACTCGCAGTTGGTACCCGGGAATACCGGAATAAATACCGTGGGCTTTGCCACTTTATGCTTACAGATATAGATTTCCCTTGTATCATACAGTCCGGTCTCGATCTTTTGAGAGGTATCCGCCTTGGAACGGGTCTTGAACACCTTCTCCAGCGTTCCGGTCCATGCATTTACCGCCTCATCCATGAAAATCTTCATATCACCGTATACGATTGCTTCCTCGGCGGTCACCTCACCGATCTCGGCATATGCAGCCTGAAGCTCGGAAATCTTATCCGCCGGAACCTCACATACGATATTTCCGAAGCCCGGAGCAAACAGCTCTTCTGCCGCGATCTCTTCATCCAGCTTCACACCCATGCGGTTTCCGAATGCCATACGGCTGACTGCTGCTGCCACACCGTGAGCATCCACGGAATAGGCGGAAACCACCCGACCGGCCTGAATATCCTCATGAAGCTTTTCATACTGATCCATCACCTGAGCATATACCGGAAGCTGATACTCATCCTTATCCACTTTCACGAGAACAAGCAGATTTCCGGCCTTCTTCAGCTCCGGAGAAATGATATCCTGCTGTTTTGCCACATCAACAGCAAAAGAAACCAGCGTCGGAGGTACATCGATATCATTAAAGGTTCCGGACATGGAATCCTTTCCGCCAATAGACGGAAGGCCAAAACCAATCTGTGCACTGTAAGCGCCGAGAAGTGCCGCGAAAGGCTGGCTCCAGCGCTTCGGATCCTCCGTCATCCGCCGGAAATACTCCTGGAAGGTAAAACGGATCTTCCGATAATCTCCGCCGTTGGCTACGATCTTGGCCACAGATTCCAGCACCGCATACACAGCACCGTGATACGGACTCCAGCTGGACAGGTAAGGATCAAAGCCATAGCTCATCATGGTTACGGTATCACATTTACCCTTCAAAACGGGAAGCTTGGCAACCATCGCCTGCGTTTCCGTCATCTGATATTTTCCGCCGTGAGGCATGAATACGGAAGCCGCTCCGATGGATCCGTCAAACATCTCAACCAATCCCTTCTGAGAGCAGACATTCAGGTCCTTCAGCGTATCCAGCCATTTTTCTCTTACGTCCTCTATCTCCTCTTCTTTAAAGAAGGTATCCTTCTCATCCGGCATTTCCACTTCCACAGCGGTTTCCTGATGTGCTCCGTTGGTATCCAGGAAGGCTCTGGAAATATCCACAATCTTTCTGCCTCTCCACTCCAGCACCAGACGTGGAGACTCCGTTACCGTCGCAACGGCCACTGCTTCCAGATTTTCTTCTCCCGCATAGCCGAGGAACTCATCCACATTCCCTGGATCCACTACAACAGCCATACGCTCCTGGGACTCGGAAATAGCAATCTCCGTTCCATCCAGACCTGCATATTTTTTCGGCACCTTGTCCAGATTTACCACAAGACCTGGAGCCAGCTCTCCGATGGCAACCGAAACTCCGCCTGCACCGAAGTCATTGCATTTTTTGATCAGGCGGCTGACCTCCGGGCGCCTGAACAGTCTCTGGATCTTTCGCTCGGTAGGAGGATTTCCCTTCTGAACCTCCGCACCGCATGTCTCAATGGACTCCTCCGTATGCACCTTGGAGGATCCGGTAGCTCCGCCGCAGCCATCACGCCCGGTTCTTCCGCCCAGCAGAATAATAATATCTCCGGGATCGGAATTTTCACGGATCACGTCTTTTCTCGGTGCCGCTCCGAGAACTGCTCCGATCTCCATACGCTTTGCCACATAATCCGGGTGATAAACTTCCTTTACAAGACCGGTAGCCAGACCGATCTGATTGCCGTAGGAGCTGTAGCCGCTGGCCGCTCCGCGAACCAGCTTCTTCTGCGGCAGTTTGCCCTTCAGGGTCTCCTCCACGGACCTTGTCGGATCTGCAGCTCCGGTAACCCGCATAGCCTGATACACATAGGTACGTCCGGACAGCGGATCACGGATTGCTCCGCCCAGGCAGGTGGCCGCGCCGCCGAAAGGCTCTATCTCTGTCGGATGGTTGTGCGTTTCATTTTTGAAATTGATCAGCCATTCCTCCGTTACTCCGTCAATCTCCACCGGAACAACGATGCTGCAGGCATTGATCTCATCTGACTCCTCCTGATCCTCAAGCTTTCCTTCCTTTTTCAGCTTGCGCATAGCCATCAGAGCCAGATCCATCAGGCAGACAAATTTATCCTTACGCCCTTTGAAAATCTCCTCTCTCGCAGCCAGATATTCATGATAGGTCTCTACGATCGGTTTCCTGTAATAGCCCTCATCGAATTTCACATCCGTCAGCTCCGTAGAGAAGGTCGTATGACGGCAGTGATCGGACCAGTAAGTATCCAGAACACGGATCTCCGTCATGGACGGATCACGTTTCTCTTCATTTTTAAAATAGTTCTGGATATGCAGAAAATCCTTAAACGTCATGGCCAGATTCAGAGACAGATAAAGCTCCTTAAGCGCTGTCTCGTCCATCGCGTCAAATCCCTCAAAAATCTTCACATCCGCAGGCTCATCAAATACCGTGATCAGCGTGTCCGGCTTTTCCATCCCGGTCTCTCTGGAATCCACCGGGTTGATGCAGTATGCCTTGATCTTTTCATATTCTTCTTCCGTCAGTGTTCCTTCGATCACGTAAGTAGTTGCCGTACGGATAACGGGCTGCTCATCCTCCTTCAGGAACTGTACACACTGTACCGCAGAATCCGCCCGCTGGTCAAACTGCCCCGGAAGAAATTCCACAGAAAAAACGAAAGATCCCTCTTCCATCGGAAACTCCTCCTGATACAGCATATCCACCGGCAGCTCGGCAAACACAGAGGAGCATGCCTTGTCAAATGTCTCATCGCTTATGTTCTCCACATCATAGCGAATCAGCTCCCGCACATTCGTTACGGTATCAATTCCAAGATAACTGCTGATCTCATGCTTCAGCTCCTTGGCCTTCACCGCATAAGGCACCTTTTTCTCAACATAGACTCTTCTTACGCCGCTCATAGTAACCTCCTTGTATTTTAAAAATCTTATCCTTCTTATTCCGTTTTATCATGCTAAAATAATAATACCACAAGACACATCATTAGTATAATTAATATATCTTATGGTATTTATTATCAAAATTAATATTCAATTTTCATCTGCATAAACAATATGCACTTTATCTTCCATCTGTGCATAGTCAAAGTCTTCCACAGGCTCATCGGTAATCAGATAGTCGATCTCTCCCTCTACATCTGCCACTTTGGCCAGATAAGTGGCTCCGAATTTCGAATGATCTGCAAGAACAAACGTCTGCTTCGCGCTCCGGATCATCTCTTTCTTGACCGCAGCCTCCTCAAAGCTGGTAATGGAATAACCGTATTCCGCATCCACCCCGTTGATTCCAAGAAACGTCTTATCTACCCGGACATCCCGGATCCGCTCTTCCGTCATCTTTCCCACCGTGGAATTCAAATGATACTTGACCTCCCCGCCCAGATGAATAACGGTAATATCCTTCTTGGTGGCAAGCACATTTACCACGCTCAATGCATTGGTTAGTACAATAATCCCCTTTTTATCTCCTGCCGCCAGCAGTCTGGAGAGCTCCAGCACCGTGCTTGCTCCGTCAAACAGCACCGCATCATGATCATCAATAAATTCATAGGCTTTCCGGGCGATCCTGCGTTTCTCTTCAATATGCTCCACCGCGAGTTCACTGATAACATATTCAATCCCGGCCGGATAAAGTGCCACTGCACCGCCATGCGTCCTGCGCAGTTTTTTTTCATTCTGAAGTTCATCCAGATCTCTGCGCACAGTTGCTTCCGTGATATTCAGCCGTTTGCTCAGTTCAGAAACTCTGACCGCCTTTTTCCGGTTCACGATCTCGCAAATTACTTTCTTTCTCTCTTCCGCAAGCATTCTGCGTTCCCCCTGTATTCTCCCTTTTCACCGGCATAACTGCATAATGCCGGCCCCATATTCCCATCTTCTCTCTATTTTACAACATTCTCTTTATTTTATAACAGGGAAGGCAGCTTTCCTGTCTGCCTTCCCTTTCCTTCACACAAAACAGCTTTTATTGTCCCTGCCTGTTTGAAACAATCAGCACTTCCATGCCTTATCGGCGCTTCCGAAGATATCGATCTTGCCCTTGACAACCTCTGCGCAGGCTGCTTTCACCGGTCCCACATACTTTCTGGGATCAAATACGCTCTCAGGAGTAGCTGCCACTGCATCGCGCACTGCCTTGGAATAGGTTGCCTTCAGCTCAGTACCAACATTAATCTTGCTCATACCCATGCGTACGCATTTTTTGAAATCTTCTACCGGCACACCGGAGCCTCCATGGAGAACCAGAGGGCAGTCTGTCAGCTTCACAATCTTCTCCAGACGTTCGAAGTCTAACTTTGGCTCGCTCTTATAGAAACCATGAACCGTTCCGATAGCAACTGCAAGTGCATCGATACCGGTCTCTTCCACAAAACGCGGAACATCTGCCGGATCTGTGTAAGCCTTGGTTGCATCATCCACAACGATATGTTCTTCTTTACCGCCTACCTTACCAAGCTCTGCCTCTACGGAGCAGCCGTATAATTTAGCAAACTGTACGATTGCTCTGGAATCAGCGATATTTTCCTCATAATCCTTTGCAGATGCATCAACCATTACAGAAGAAAAGCCTGCCCGGATTGCTTCTTTAATTAATGCGTAATCTGTTGCATGGTCCAGATGAAGACAAACCGGAATGTCCACAGATTCGGCCATTCCCTTTACCATTCCTGCAACCTGATGAAGACCGATATATTGAACAGCACCCATAGATGCCATAAGAATGACCGGAGAGTTCTTTGCTGCTGCACCTTCGATAATACCCTGTGCATCCTCATAGCTGTTGAAGTTAAATCCTCCTACTGCATAATGACCCTCTCGTGTTCCAGCCAAAATTTCTTTTAAAGTTACTAAGCCCATTTTTGTAATCTCCTTTACTTATAATTTATAATAATTGTATAGTTACCTGTTCACATGATCACGGATCAGATAATAGGCTCCGTAGAGCACCACTCTGTCATTCATAACCGAATACCGGATCTGGTCTTCCTCCACCTTCTGAATACAGCGCTCCTTAAGAGTCTTCATCAGTTCCTCATGGAAATACTCTCTCGCCTTGGTCACGCCGCCTCCCAGAACAAACACATCCGGATCGAACAGATTGAAAAGATTGGCAAGCCCCACCCCAAGATAATATCCTTCTTTTCGATAAATTTCAAGAGCATATTCATCTCCCTTGGAGGCTGCTTCCACAAGGACCTTCCCGTCCAGCTTCTCCTCGTCATATCCGGCAAGCTCAAAAGCCATGCTGGATGCCTCTCCTGTACGCATATCATCCCGGATCTGCCGATTGATCGCTGTCCCCGAGGCATACAGTTCAAAGCATCCCTGAGATCCGCAGGGACAGAGCCGACCTTCCGGATCAATGGACATATGTCCTACTTCAGCTGCTCCGTCATTTCTGCCGTGATAAATCTGACCATTGATCACCATACCGCCGCCGCAGCCAGTGCTTACGGTCATGTACATGACATTGTCATATCCCATGGCCAGGCCGCAGCGCTGTTCCGCCAGAGCTCCCAGATTTCCGTCATTGTCCAGCACAACCGGCTTCTGAAAGTCCTCCTTCAGCCTCTGTACAATGGGGAAATTTTTCCATCCCATCAGAGGAGCATGCACAATAATTCCCCGTTTGGTATCCAGAGGCCCCGGACTTCCCACACCGATACCGAGAACATCCTCCATAGATACCTGAAAATGCTCAATCACATGGTAAAGAACTGCTTTGGTGTTCTGATAAACTGCCTCCTCCCCTTTAAAGGTCTGGGATTTGGCTGTATAGGCATAATCGTCCACGATCTCCCCATTCTCTGTAAAAAGGGCCCCGGTCGTCTTGGTGCCTCCTATGTCCATAATCAAATAATATTTACTCATACCCAAAGCTCCTTATATTTTCTCAGTCTCTTCCTTTTTTCTGTGCCATATCAAGAACTACGGCGAGAATGATAATAACTCCGATTACCACATTCTGCCAGTAGGAATAGATCTGAAGCAGATCCATACCTGTTTTGATAACCGCAATAACCGCACAGCCGAACATGGCTCTTGCCACAGATCCCGAACCTCCGGAAAGACTTGTTCCTCCCAGTACGGTGGAAGCAATGGCAAACATCTCATATCCATTTCCGGCATTCGGCTGACCGTTCTGCAGCTTGGACGCAATCACAACGCCGCACAGACCTGCTGTAATGGAACAGAGCATATGGCTTAACATGGTAACCTTTCTTACATCAATACCACTTAAGTGTGCAACATTCCGGTTACTTCCAACTGCAAACACATGGCGTCCGAATACAGTCCGGGTCAGCAGGATATGCATGATCGCCACAACAATAATGGTAAAAATAACAACTACCGGAACTGCTCCATTCGGCATACCGGCGGTCGGAATGATACGGCTGGCTCCAAGGAATGCAAAAGAGGTCGGAAGGCCGTATACCGGCTGGCCTCCTGTTATAATGAAAGCCACTCCGCGAAGTGCAGTCATGGTGGACAGCGTACAGATCATGGGAATTACATCCAGATATGCGATCAGAATACCGTTGATCAGGCCGCATACAACGCCGGTCAGAATGCCGCACACGATCAGAAGCAGCATGGCAAAGGGTACTCCCATATTCGGGAAGCGAAGTCCTGCATATGCGGCGATGATACCTGCCACACCGGCAACAGAGCCTACGGAAATATCAATACCGCCAAGAATAATCGCATATGTAAGACCGGATGCCAGAAGTGCATTGGTACACATCTGAGACAAAATGTTACTGACGTTTCTTGCGCTGAAAAATGTATCGCTTGCGATTCCGAATCCGATGCACAGCAGGATCAGAACGACAACAACGATGTTATTGCTTACTAATTTCTTAACTTTTGCACTATCCATTTTTTCTACCTTCCTATCCAATTAATTTGCATCGCTCGTGATACTTGCAAGGCTGATCAGCCTCTGTTCATTAATCTCTTCTCCGTTCAGCTCACCGCTTATTTTCCCTTCCCGCATAACAATTACACGGTCAGCCACACCGATTACTTCCGGCATTTCAGAAGAGATCATAATAATTGCTCCCCCGTTTTCCACGAACTCATTCATCAGCGCATAGAACTCGGAACGGGCATTTACGTCGATACCTCTGGTGGGTTCATCCAGAATCAGAATGTTGGAATCCGCTGCAAGCCATTTTCCAAGAATGACCTTCTGCTGATTTCCTCCGGACAGCGTATTCAGAATCGTATTCTCATCGGGCGCCTTTACCTTCAGCTTGTCCATATACTTCTTTGCGGCATCCTTCTCCCATTTCTTATTGACAAAGCCAAGCTTCTTCGCATGGAAGGGCAGACTCGGGAGAGATGTATTCTCTATAATATTCTTTGCAAGCAGAAGTCCCGTTCTTCTTCGATCCTCGGTAACAAGACCGATGTTATGTTCGATTGCTTCCTTGGGATTATGGAAATGTACCTCTTTTCCTTCCAGGAAGATTTTTCCGGAATCAAGCTTTGTCGCTCCGAAAATGGCTTCCATCACCTCTGTACGTCCCGCTCCCACCAGTCCGGAAAATCCCAGGATCTCACCGGCATATGCGGTAAAGGAAATATTTTCAAACACTCCCTTCTGGCAGAGATTCTCCACGCGGAGCATCTCTTTTCCGCGGGTGTGTTCATGTTTATTATAATAATCACCCATCTCACGGCCAACCATGCTGGCAACGATCTCCTTCTCCGTCACATCAGCCACCATCATGGTATTCACCTTGCAGCCGTCACGAAGAACGGTTACACGCTCACAGATCTCTCCGAGCTCTTTCATACGGTGCGTAATATAGATGATCGCAACATTCTTCTTTTTCAGAATACGTACCTGTTCAAACAATGCATCTATTTCATGTTCAGACAGCGAAGAGGTAGGTTCATCCATGACAACCACCTTCGCGTTCTGGGAAATAACTTTTGCAATCTCTATCATCTGCTGCTGAGCCGCATTCAGCTCACCGGCAACAGTTGTTGCTTTTATATTAACCTTCATAAAATCCAGGATATCCTGAGTTTCCTTATTCATTCTTGCCATATCCAGCAGACCGCTCTTTTTTTTCTTCTCACGGCCAAGCCAGACATTCTGTGCAACGGTCAGGTCCTTGGCAATGCTCAGTTCCTGATGGATAACCGCAATACCTGCTCCAATCGCCTGTCCGGGCGATGTAAAATTCATTTCTTTTCCCTCAAAGATAACCTTCCCTTCGGTCGGCGTATAGACACCAGAGATAATCTTAATCAGAGTAGATTTTCCTGCACCATTTTCACCAACCAGGGTATGAACTTCTCCCGGATAAAAATCAGCCGAGACATCCGTCAGCGCTTTTACACCGGGAAACACTTTGCTAATATTCTTTACCTGTAAAATTGGTTCCATATTTTCTGTCCTTTTCTTCTATATTAAATCAACATGATTCAAACAGCGGCTGTCCGGAAAGAAACAACTGCCGTATAAAAAAGAAGTTGTCCGAGCAGGCAGGACCTGCCCGAACAACTTCCCACTCATAACGAAGTAACTTTTTTCAGTTCTGAAGTAAAACGCCGGATTACTCTGCTGCGTTCTCAGCTGTGATGATGTAAGGCTCGATGAAGATCTTCGCATCTGTTACTTTACCAGTTGTCATAAAGTTGATCATCTCGTCAACAATAGTGGAACCGATAACCTTCGGGTTCTGAGAAATCTCGGATACCCAATATTTTCCGTTCTCAGCGTCCAGAATGGCTTCCTTGGACTCCGGATTGCCGTCGAAACCAATGATCATACAGTCAGAACCAGCTGCTTTGATAGCTGCCAGAGCACCTGTAGCTGCAGGATCACCTACGCAGAATACAGCCTTTACTTCCGGATTGGTTGTCAGAATGTTCTCCATGATCTTCTGAGCTTCATTAGCGTCGCCCTTATAATCATATCCTGTTAATAAAGTACGGTCAGCAGCCTCTACAACTTCCTTTGCGCCGTTCTCTCTGTCTAAGCAGGAGGAAGCGGTAGGGTAACCGATAACAGCAACGGTATCTCCATCCTCAGTCAGACGAAGAAGCTCTTCGCCGCCGAGCTGTCCGCCCTTGTAGTTGTCGGTACCAACGAAGCAGTTGATAGCATCAGACTCAGATGTGCAGTCGAAGGTAAACATTGCCACGCCGTCAGCGTCAGCATTCTCAATAGCCGGCTTAACGCCTGCTGCATCGTTGCAGGCAAGAGCGATTGCATTGCAGCCATCTGCTGTCAGGGTCTCAACTTTCTGGGTTGCGATAACCGGGTCAAGACTTGCATCCAGTACAGAATAGGAACCTACGCCCTTAGCTTCACACTCAGCCTCAATACCTTCACCGATCAGCTGATAGAAGGTGTGCTCAAAGGAACCTACTACGAAACCAAACTTAAGATCTGCAACATCTGCAGCTGCTGCAGGTTCTTCTGCTTCCTCTGCTGCCGGCTCTTCTGCTTCTTCTTCAGCTGCCGGTTCTGCTGCTGCAGGTTCTTCCTTGCTTCCGCATCCTGCTAACATAGATGCTACGAGGCCTGCGCATAATAATACGCTGATGATTCTCTTTTTCATTTTTTCCTCTCCTTTTTTAATATAGTTTCCTGGTGCAGTGCACCCCTTGTACATAATTTGTACATATTTTGTACAACTCATGTCCATGTACTTAGTATAACATATTCTCTATATATGTCAAGTTCATTTTTGTTTATTTTTTTCTTTTTCACGTCATAAATCGAAGATTTATTGACATTTTGACGTTGATTTTATTTTCGCCCCCGAACATCCATTTACTTTTGGGCCAGAATCAGTTTCGATTTTTTTCGTTTTTCGTCAAAACATAAAAGAGAGAACCCATTGTCGGGTTCTCTTCAGAATTTTTTGAATTGTGAATAAAATATGAACAATAGCAATATTATTCCTCAATCTTTTCTACTGTAACGATCTGCTCAAAATGCTCAAAGCCTTCCTTTGTGCATAATTGTGTGCCCTCCCGGATCAGGGAGCCCTGAGCAGTGGAAACACCATATCGAAGCATCTCAGAGATCGGAAGCCCCTTTTCCATGGCAATGCACATGCCGGCCACCAGAGAATCGCCTGCCCCCTGGGTGCTTTTTACTTCGATCGGCGTCGGACGGCAAAGATAGGCCTCCTTCTCATCCGCAATCAGTGCTCCGTCTCCCCCCATGGAAAGGCAGACCACCTTTACTCCATCCGCAATAATTTTGCGGCAGATCGCAAGAATATCCTTCATATCCTTCGTTTTCAGTCCAAAAGCAGTCTCAAACTCATAGAGATTCGGCTTAATGAGGTAAGGCCTTGCCTCCATTCCCCGAAGGAGCAGCTCTCCCTCGGCATCCAGGATCGTTCTCACTCCCCGGGCATTGGCCTTTTCCACCAGAGCGCGGTAATAATCGGTCGGAACACCCTGCGGAACGCTTCCGGTAATAACGAGAATATCCAGAGCCTCCAGCTGGGCATCCAGCAGGCTTTCAAACTCCGCCAGTTTTTCTCCGTCCACAAAATCGCCCTTCTGATTCAGCTCCGTGGTAACGCTGGTCTCTTCATCCATCACCTTCATATTTTCGCGGAGCGTTCCTTCCGTCATCACAGACTCATACGTGATTCCGATCTCTTCCAGTCCGGCATTTAAAAGCTGAGCTCCGTTCCTGTAATTAATGCCGAACGTCCGTACAGGCACTCCGATCTGGGTCAGCGCAATAGACACATTAATGCCCTTTCCGGATACATCCGCCCGTTTGCTGCTTACACGGTTCATTCCTCCATAGGTAAAGCCGTTGATTACCAGTGTTTTATCAATACACGGATTCAGTGTAATGGTTCCAATCATTTTTCTATCCTCCCATACGGTCTTCGGACCGTTTTACAGATTATCCCTTACCCACTCGGCCATGGCATTAAAAATCAGCCACACAGACGTAGCTCCCGCATCCTGAAGCCCGATTGCCTTATCTCCATAGTACTTGGCTCTTCCAAACCGGGCCCTGCAGGTCTTCGTAAATTCCATGCCCCGTTTTGCTTCCTCCGCCGCGTAGGCAAAGCCTTCCTTTATATTATAGCCTCTTTTTACGCTCTCCGGCAGCGCATAGGTCGCCGGCTCCAGAGCGTCGATCATTGTCTTGTCTCCGACCTTTGCCTTTCCGCGCTTCTTCAATGCCTCGAGAGATTTCACAAAAACATTTCCGAAGTCCTCCAGGCTGAATTCTTCCTTATCCTCATAGCCGACGATTCCACTGATAAATACCGTCCCGAATAATACGCCGGAGGCACCTCCCATCACGCAGAGCATCGTCATACCGATCGAATGGAACACCTCATTCACATACCGGAATTCTTTGCCCTCCAGTTCCTTTCTTACTCCTTTAAACCCGATGGCCATCCCGATCCCGTGATCACCGTCTCCGATCTTATTATCAATTTCCGTCAGAAATTCTTCGCTTCCGACCATCACATCCGCAACATGCAGAAACATATCCCTCGTCTGTACCGCATTCATATTCCGTATCTTCTCCCTTCTACACAGCCCTTGTCCAAACAATTCCCTTCCTACAGCTGTTCTCTTTTATACAGAGGAGAATCTGCTTTATAGTCATAGTAGGGCTTCAGTTCTTCGTCCAGCTTCATGACAGAAATGGAAAAACCTCCGGTTCCCTGCGGGCAGAATACGTTCATCATATCCGCATGATACACCTGAATGTGGTGCTTCTGTGTATATGCCTTGATCTCCTTCATGACAATACACAGCTCCAGTACAGCGGTAAATCCGAACCCATTCAGAAGAATGGCAATCGGTTCATCCTCCCCGGCCCCCAGATCCTTCATAAGCATATCCATCATCGTCGTTACAATATGCTCCGCAGTCCCGAGCTTCTCCTTCAGAATACCCGGTTCTCCGTTAAAGCCCATACCGTACTCGATCATGCCCTCTTCCATCTCACACATGGCCTTCCCGTTGGCCGGCATATAGCCCGGGGAAGTGGTAACACTTAAGGTACGGATATTATCAATGGCTTTCTGTGTGATCCGTGCCGTCTCATCCAGATCCAGGCCCAGCTCAGACGCAGCCCCCGCCATCTTCACCGCCAGCGCAATTCCCGCAACTCCCCGGCGATTCTCCTTGTCCTGCGGATCACTGGCAATATCATCATTGATAAATACACAGCGGGTACGGATATGATCCAGCTCCGCCAGTTCTCCGACCAGTTCAAAATTCAGCACGTCCCCCATGTGATTTGTCCCCACATAAAGGATCCCTTTCTCATGATATACCGCCTTACTCACGTCCAGAATCGATTTTGCCGGCGGAGCCGCATAAACATTTCCGCTGGACATTCCGTCCGCAAGTCCTTCTCCGATGTAGCCCAGGCACCAGGGTTCATTTCCCCCGCCTCCGCCGATCAGTACGGACACCTTCTCCTTCGGATGCTTTTTAATAAGCCCTCCCATAGTTCCGGGCACACGCTCATACTGGTCTTCATACAGATACAGATATCCCTCCAGCATATCCGGGATAATGTTGTCCGGATCGTTAATGATTTTGTTCATTTTCATAAAACCTCTCCCCGATTTTCTTTTTTTGATATTCCCCCGTTTTTCCGAAAACCCTCACTATTTTCAGTTGATTTTATTATACCTCATATGCTTTTCGTTTGCAATATTCTTATTGTTTTTTATCGTTTTTGTTCATTTTTACCTTTTGAACAATCAAACAGGCAGCACTGGCTGCGGCAAATACAAGCAGAAGAAATCCAAACACCAGACCAATATGGACCGCGATATCCACAAAAAAGCCCTCCGGGAGAATATTGATCAGCAGATCCGTCTTCGGATCCAGAAGCCACAGATCATTATCAAAGAATATATGGTGAAACTGTGTAAATCCTCTTGTAAAATCCCTGCTCAGATAAAATGTCAATCCCAGAACAGCAGCCAGAAAGCAGCCGCAGGCAATCAGATAAGCCCGGCTGATACGCTTTGCCGTCTCTTCCTCCATACTGATCAGTGTACCAATACAAAATACAGCCAGAAGCAGCATATACCTCCGCAGACGGATTCCTCCCAGGAAAAGCGTTCGCACATCTGCCATATGCGCCTTTTCCCGGTCATTAAAAAATTCACGGGCTTCACCGTCCACTCTCGTTTCCACCACCAGATCCTCCCGGTAGCCCTTCAGGTAATCCATCATCTCATCGGTTACATAAAGGATGTCTGCCATTTCCATTTTTACATCTTCCTGCACCTTATATTTTCGATATTCTCTTTCGTAAAAACCCGGTTCATAATAGGCGACCAGTTCCACGCTCGTGATCAGCAGCACGATAATCATCGCCAGTGCTGCCGCAAAGCTCATCAGATTATATACAGCCTTCATGTTATCCTCTCCTACATATTTTTCAGCTTCTCTGTCAGTTTTCTGGCTGTTGGGGTCACTGCAAGTCCCCCTTCTCCGGTCTCCCGAAGAGACGTGTCCATTTTCCTGCCGATCGCCTGCATGGCATCAATCACTTCATCCGGAGGAATCACGCTGGTAATTCCGGCTGCCGCCATCTCGGATGCCGCCGCTGCATTCACCGCCCCTATCACATTTCTCTTCACACAGGGCACCTCGACAAGTCCTGCGACCGGATCGCACACAAGACCCAGCAGATTTTTCAGCGCCATGGCCGCCGCATGAATCACCGCCTGCGGCGAACCGCCCTGCAAATAGGCAAGAGCGCCCGCCGCCATGGCGGAAGCTGATCCGATTTCTGCCTGACAGCCGCCTTCCGCTCCGGAAATGGAGGCTCTCTCTGCAATGACCTGACCGATACCGGCAGCCACATAGAGCGCTTCGATCATCCGTTCCTCCGTTTCCCGGTTCAGCTCCTCATAAGTAAGAAGCACAGCCGGAAGCACACCGCAGGAACCTGCGGTAGGCGCAGCCACGATCCTTCTCATACACGCGTTGCATTCTCCCATTTTCAATGCCCGCATGATCACTCTTCCTATATAATCCCCGCACAGTCCTTTTCCCTCGTCCAGAAAGCGTTCCATTTTTTCTCCGTCACAGCCCACAAATCCGC
Source organism: Lachnospiraceae bacterium (assembly GCA_022763925.1). Taxonomy (GTDB): domain Bacteria; phylum Bacillota; class Clostridia; order Lachnospirales; family Lachnospiraceae; genus JAGTTR01. The sequence goes on along the minus strand of JALERW010000070.1, from coordinate 9,610 downwards.
TTGCCGAAAACAGATTTCCGTCATACGCTGCATCCGCCGATTTCATCGCCGCATACATTTGGCGCATCTGCTCTCTCGACGCCTCCTCTGTCACCTGCCGGTCCTTCTGATCCTCCCGAAGCACTGCCTGATAAAATCCCTCCGGACACTCTTTGGCAGCTGTACATATTTGTTCCAGTGATTGAAAACTCATATCATTCTTCCTCCAGACTCAGATAAGTTACTTTCAGGATTCCTTCCAGATGCCGGAGCCATCCGATCGACTCCCCGGGAATTTCCTGATCGCATTCCAGCACCATAACCGCGTTACCGCCCCGACAGTCCCGGTAAAGCTGCATCGTCGCAATATTTACCGATTTATGGGCCAGCATGGAGGTCACCTCCGTCACATGACCCGGCTGATCCAGATTATGCACGATCAGCGTCGGATAATCTCCGCAGAAATTCGTCTCTATCCCGTCTATTTTACATATCTTTATGCGGCCTCCGCCCAGAGAGGCCGCCACAACCTCCAGCGTATTTCCGGCACAGCCCTCCAGAATCAGCTCTACACTGTTCGGATGAGCATCCTTCAAATCTGCCTCACCGAACTCAAACTGAAGCCCTCTCTCCCGTGCCAGCAAAAAGCTGTCCGGTATTTCCATATCATCCGGTTTCATTCCCAGAAGTCCGGCCACAATCGCCCGGTCCGTCCCATGCCCCCGCCCGGTGGCAAGAAACGATCCATACAGATTTATTCTGGCCCTCCTCACAGGCTCGCCCAGAAGCTTTCCGGAAATATACCCGATTCTTACCGCACCTGCCGTATGCGAGCTGGAGGGGCCGACCATCACCGGTCCTACTATGTCAAAAATATTCATCCGCTGTCTCCTCCCCGGTTTCGTCTGCCGACACCGCCGTATCATTTTGCTGTTTATCAGTATAGTATCACAACTTTTTTCCCATGCATAGCTGGAAAGTTACTGCCACAGACAAAAAAACCTTGCAAATTCCGATGATTCCTGTACAATGGAAATGATGCCATAAACAATATCTATAAAATAAGAAGAAAGGGCTGCAAACCATCTATGATCAGTACAAGCAATGTTACTTTGCGCGTAGGTAAAAAAGCATTATTTGAAGATGTAAACATCAAATTCACAGAAGGCAACTGCTACGGTCTTATCGGTGCCAACGGCGCCGGAAAGTCCACATTCTTAAAAATATTATCCGGACAGTTAGAGCCCACCAACGGAGATGTCATCATTACTCCGGGGCAGCGACTTTCCTTCCTGCAGCAGGATCATTTTAAATATGACCAGTATTCCGTTATGGATACCGTCATTATGGGAAATCCCAGGCTGTATGAAATCATGAAAGAAAAAGATGCCATTTACATGAAAGAGGATTTCACCGATGAGGACGGCATACGCGCCAGCGAACTGGAAGGCGAGTTTGCCGACATGAACGGGTGGGAAGCAGAATCCGATGCCGCCACCCTGCTGAACGGACTCGGAGTAGATACAGAGCTTCATTATAATCAGATGGCCGATCTTCCGGGCAATCTGAAGGTGAAGGTGCTCCTTGCCCAGGCGCTGTTCGGCAATCCGGACATTCTTCTTCTGGATGAGCCTACCAACCATCTGGATCTGGATGCCATCGCATGGCTGGAAGAGTTCCTCATCAATTTTGAAAATACCGTTATCGTCGTTTCCCATGACCGCTACTTTCTGAACAAGGTATGTACCCAGATTGCGGACATTGATTATTCCAAAATCCAGCTCTACGCCGGCAACTATGATTTCTGGTATGAATCCAGCCAGCTGCTCGTAAAGCAGATGAAGGAAGCCAACAAGAAAAAGGAAGAAAAAATCAAGGAGCTGCAGGAATTTATATCCCGGTTCAGCGCCAATGCTTCCAAATCCAAGCAGGCAACCTCCCGTAAGAAAGCTCTGGAAAAAATTCAGCTGGATGAGATCAAACCCTCCAGCCGAAAATATCCTTATATCGACTTCCGCCCCAACCGGGAGATCGGAAATGAAGTGCTGACGGTGGAAGGCCTGAGCAAGACCATTGACGGTGTAAAGGTACTGGATAACATTTCCTTTATTGTGGGCCACGATGACAAAATTGCATTTGTAGGAAGCAACGAGCTTGCCAAAACAACACTTTTCAAAATTCTCTCCGGAGAAATGGAGCCGGATGAAGGCAATTACAAATGGGGCGTTACCACAAGCCAGTGCTATTTCCCCAAAGACAACTCCCATGAATTTGACAATGATGACACGATCGTAGACTGGCTGACCCAGTATTCCGAGATCAAGGATGTCACCTATGTCCGGGGGTTTCTTGGCAGAATGCTCTTTGCCGGTGAGGATGGCGTAAAAAAGGTAAAGGTACTCTCCGGAGGAGAAAAAGTACGCTGCATGCTCAGCAAGCTTATGATCTCCGGTGCCAACTGCCTGATTCTGGATGAGCCTACCGACCATCTGGATATGGAATCCATCACTGCCCTGAACAACGGCCTGATCAAATTCCCGGGAGTGCTGCTGTTCTCCTCCCGTGACCATCAGATCGTCCAGACCACAGCAAACCGGATCATCGAGATCCTGCCCAACGGCATGATGATCGATAAGATCACCACCTACGACGAGTATCTGGAAAGCGATGAGATGGCCCGTAAGAGAACGACCTACACCGCGCAGAATACGGACGACGAGGAACCGACGGAAGAAGAATAAGATCTTATATTATAAAAACAGACACCGTTCAAACGGTGTCTGTCTCTTTATTCCCATATAAAGTATCTATGCCATACTACCCGTAAGCTGTCCGGATGCAAGCGCATGCATACCCGGCAGTGTCTCAGGCTGTATGCCGAAAAGCTGTATCACTGCTGCAACCACCTGTCTGCACAGGCTGACAATATAGCGGCAGTCTTCCTCAATGGAATGCTGAATCCTCAGATATTCATCATGCCTCTTCTGAATAAACTCAAACAGCTGATGCTTGGAATCGAAGCTTTCCAGCTCCGTCTGTTCCTCATCTGCGCGTCCGCTTCTTAAATACTCTCTAAGAGCCAGCTTCAGCTCTCCCTCATATACACAGTGATCCTTCAGATTACCGGGATAAATCGTATTGTGGGGAAAGGTAAAATAATCTGCCAGATAGTGAATCACCTCTCCCAGATGACGCATAAAGGCTCTCTGGTTCTTTTCATATAATCCCTGATCTTCAATCAGACGGCTGATAGACTTCTTTACCATCGGAAAGGTCCCGTTGAATTCGTGCTTTGTACTGAGAAAAGAAGGCTTGCAGTCCGGAAGGATACTTCCAAGATAAAATGCCTTTCTGTGCTGCAGCAGCTGTTCTGCCTCGGTATTTCTGACGATGTAGCATGCCAGAGAAATATGTGATTTTTTTCTCACAATACAGTCCTCCTGACGTGTCTGTTACACGCTGTCCTATTCTTCCGCCGTCTCGTCTTCCGGGAGCTCGTAAGGGGTCACCTGATATACGTAATAATTCAGCCAGTTGGTATACAGGTTGTTCGCATGAGCTCTCCACCGAAGCAGCGGTTTCACCTCGGGGTCATCATTTTGATAATAATTCTTAGGAAGCTGTATGTCAAGACCTTTTTCCAGGTCTCTGTGATATTCTCCGTCCAGAGTTATCCGGTCATATTCCGGATGTCCCATAATGAAAATCTGTTTTCCCTCATCTGCCATTGCGAGAAACACACCGGCTTCATCCGATTCCGCAAGTACCGTCAGCTCGCTGCACGCCCGGATATCCTCGCTGCGCACCTCAGTATGTCTGGAATGCGGAGCCAGAAATACATCATCAAACCCACGAACCAGCGGACATTTCCGGTTATACACCCGATGCCAGAACAGACCGAACATTTTCTCCGGGAGCATATGCTTCTGAATTCCGTAATGGTAATATAAGGCAGCCTGGGCCCCCCAGCACAGATGAATGGTGGATGTCACATGTGTCTTGCTCCACTCCATAATCCGGGCGATCTCCTCCCAGTAATCCACTTCCTCATACTCCATCTGCTCCACCGGAGCCCCTGTAATAATCATTCCGTCAAATTTCTTTTTCTTAATATCTTTGAATGTAACATAAAATTTGTTCAGATGGCTGGTTGACGTATTCTTGGACTCATGACTCTCCACTGCCACGAACGTAACGTCCACCTGAAGCGGTGTATTGGACAGGGAACGAAGCAGCTGCAGCTCTGTATCCTGCTTGACCGGCATCAGATTGACGATCGCAATCTGAAGCGGACGAATGTCCTGATGCATTGCACGATGTTCATCCATCACAAATATATTTTCTCTTTCCAGTATTTCCTTTGCAGGGAGATCCCCCTGAACTTTAATAGGCATATCGCACCTTCTTATCTAAAAAATTTCACATGCTGTCGTCCGGCACGCTTTAACGCTGATTATAGCATGTTAACCACCCATGCGCAAGCGCATCGTAACTCAAATCGTTCGCCCCGGGCATCTTTACATCAGAGGAGCAACCAACCGGATGATTCTTCCGAACAGCTTTTTATACCATACAAGAGAGCGAACATCTACCAGGCTTACCTTCTCGCAGCTTTTCAGTGTCTGCTGGAAGTCCTCCTCGATCTGTTCCACGATCTGATTCCGGTAAAAATAAACGCCGTCCTCAAAATGCAGATACAGGCTCCGGTAGTCCAGATTGATCGTTCCCACAACAGCCTTCCGGTCATCCGACACCATAGTCTTGGCATGAACAAAGCCCGGAACATATTCGTAAATCTGCACCCCCGCCTCCAGAAGCTCCTCATAATAGGTCTTTGCAAGCAGAAACACATACCATTTATCCGGGATACGGGGCATGACGATCTTGACATCCAGCCCCTTCTTGGCCGCATGTTTCAGGCTGTCCAGCATCTCATGTGCCGGCACAAGATATGGTGTCATAATATGTACATATCGTTTCGCAGTATGTATGGTGTTCAGGTATACCTCCTCGCCCACCCGTTCATCATCCAGGGGGCTGTCCGCATAAGGCAGTACATAACCATCCGAATGGCGGGGGATTTTTCCGGCATCCGAAACGATATAATTTTCAAACACATCCAACTGCTTCTCCGTAATATCCCACATCTGCAGAAACATCAGCGTAAAGCTCATGACCGCATCTCCGTGGATCATAACCGCGTTATCCTTCCAATGGCCGAATCGTACCTTTTTATTGATATATTCGTCCCCGATATTAATTCCGCCGGTAAACGCAACCTTTCCGTCAACAATCAGGATTTTCCGGTGATCGCGGTTATTCTGTCTCGTGGACAGCACCGGGCGTATGGGAGCAAAGATTTTACACGAGATCCCCAGCGCTTCCAGGCGCTTCGGATAATCCGTCGGCAGAAGGGCAAAGGAATTGGTTCCGTCATACAGCAGCCGAATCTCCACTCCCGCCTGTGCCTTGCGGACAAGGATTTCCAGAATGGCATCCCACATTTCTCCAGGCGCGACAATAAAAAATTCCATGAAAATGAATTTCTCCGCCTTTTCCAGCTGCAGCTTCATTTCCTCAAATGCATGCTCTCCCAGCGGAAAATATTTCGCCTCCGTATTTTTATAGATCGGATATCCGGCATAGTCCGCCATATAATTTCCAAGCCTTGCAGTCAGAGGACTGACCTGCATCAGATCAACCATCACCTGTTCATCCTGCCGCAGCAGATGCTTCGTTTCCCGGATAATGTTCATCAGCCGGCGGTTCAGCGCCTTGGTTCCGACCTGCATCTTTACATACAGATACAGCGTCACTCCGAATACCGGTGCAGCCACAATGATGACCAGCCACGTCATCCGGAAGGATGGTTCCGTTTTATCATTTACCACCCATACAACCGCAAGGAAACGGAACAGTCCCATGATCGAAGTCAGATAGGCCTTATATTCCTGAAGCCACGCATTATACAGAAGCAGCAGACCGATCTGCAGAATCAGAAGCGCTATGATTACTCCTGTTCGTCCGAATACAAGCTTAATCCACTTTTGTTTCTTTTTTTTCGTACTCATGTCCATATCCCCTCATCTATGCCGCCACATGGTCATATCTCATCCGACCGGTTCTCCGATCAGGTTTAAAAATTCCTCCTCTGAAATGACCGGTATGGATAATTCTCTGGCCTTCCTGTTTTTGGAGGAGGAAGACTGCGTATCATTATTGATCAGATAATCCGTTTTGGAGGTCACGGAACCTGTCGCCTTTCCTCCAAGGCTCTCTATTTTGGCTTTCAGCTCATTGCGGTTTTTGAAATGATTCACACTCCCCGTAATAACAAAGGTCTTTCCTTTCAGAATCTGTTCCTGCCCGTTTTCTTCTCCGCCTTCGATCGTAAGCTCTGACAGCAGATGGCAGAAATTCTCCATATTCTTCTCATCGCAAAACCAGCTCCGGATCGTCCCGGCAATCACATCCCCGATCCCGTCCACACAGCTCAGCTGTTCCTTCGTCGCCCCCGTCAGCTCCCTGAGATCGTTATGAAATTCGCGGCACAAAAGCTTTGCATTGGCAAGTCCCACATTTTCAATTCCCAGACTGTAGAGCACCCTGGGAAGGGTCGTCGTCCTTGCCTTCTCCACGCTGGCCATAAGATTTGCGAAGGATTTCTCTCCAAAGCCCTCCATGGAAAGGATTTCCTCTCGATGCCGATCCAGATGGAACAGATCCGCATACTCATGGATAAAGCCCCTTCCGATAAATTTCTCCAGTGTAGCCTCTGAAAGGCCGTCGATATTCAGGGCATCCCGGCTCACCATCAGTGTAAAGGACTTGATCTTTTTGGCCTGACAGTCCGGATTGGTACAGTACAGCGCCTCCACATCATTTGCCTTCCGGATCTGAGTTGCTCCGCCGCATACCGGACAGACGGACGGGATTTCCAGATTTCCGCTTCCGGTCAGATTCCGGGCAATCTGCGGAATAATCATATTGGCCTTATATACCTCAATCTCGTCACCGATTCCCAGCTTGAGCCCCTTAAGGATACTCACATTGTGCACAGATGCTCTGGAAACCGTAGTCCCCTCCAGCTCCACCGGCTCAAAAATTGCCACCGGATTAATCAGTCCGGTTCTGGACGCACTCCATTCGATTTCCAGAAGCCTCGTCTGTCTCGTCTCATCCTCCCATTTAAATGCAATGGAATCGCGGGGGAACTTCGCCGTACGTCCCAGCGACTGTCCGTAAGCAATATCATCATAAAGCAGCACCAGACCGTCCGACGGAAAATCGTTCCCGGCAATTCTTCCGGAAAACCAGGCCACCTGCTCCGCCATATTGCTTTGATCAGCTACCTGGTATTCCACCACCTCAAAGCCCTGAGACCTGAGCCAGTGAAACTGCGCCTCCCTGGAATTATGAAACTCCACCCCCTCCGCCTTCACAAGAGAAAAGGCAAAGAAATTCACATTCCGAGCCGCTGTTACCTGGCTGTTCAGCTGGCGCACCGAACCGCTGCACAGGTTTCTTGGGTTTTTATATTTTGCATCAATATCCGGTATCGCTGCATTGATCTTTTCAAAATCCGAATAACGGATCACTGCTTCTCCCCGCAGGATCAGCTCTCCCTGATAGGAAATATGAAGGGGAATGTTCTGAAATACCCGGGCATTGGGAGTAATTACTTCCCCCACTTCCCCATTGCCCCGGGTAACTGCCTTATAAAGCTCCCCGTCCCGATAGGTCAGGACAATCGTAAGGCCGTCCAGCTTCCATGACAGCAGGGATTTATGGCTTCCCGCAAATTCCGCCAGCGTTTCCACGCTTTTCGTCTTATCCAGAGACAGCATCGGCTGTTCATGCCGCTCTTTCGGAAGCTCCGAAAGCACTTCATAGCCTACGGTTACACTGGGACTTCCTGCCAGAACCACTTTGGTCTCCTTCTCCAGCGCCAGAAGCTCGTCATAAAGCTGATCATACTCATAATTGCTCATGATCTCACGGCTTTCCTGGTAATATGCCCTGGAGGCCTCCCGAAGCTTTGCCGAAACAGTCTTCATTCTCTCTATTTTTCCATCTGTCTGTGTATTCATCCTTCTCTGTCCTTTCTGCCGGATCCGGTCAGCCGGTCAAGCTCCGCAATCTCCTTCGGCGTCAGCTTCCGGTATTCCCCCGGCTTCAGATCTCCGAGTTCAATATTCATCACCCGAATCCGGTGCAGCCTCTTCACCCGATATCCGAAATACTCACACATTCGGCGAATCTGACGATTCAGCCCCTGTGTCAGTACAATGCGAAATGCACAGGGCCCCGTCTTCTCCACCAGACATTTTTTCGTCACCGTATCCAGGATCGGCACTCCCCGAGACATTCCACTCACAAATTCTTCGGTAACCTCCCGGTCCACCTCCACCAGATATTCCTTTTCGTGTCCGTTTCTTGCGCGCATCATCCGATTATTAATATCCCCGTCATTGGTCATCAGAATCAGACCCGTGGAATCCTTGTCCAGTCGCCCAAGATAGGTAATCTTCTTGGGATAATGCAGAAAATCGATCAGATTATCCTTTTCCCGTTTATCCGCAGTGCAGACGATTCCCTTCGGCTTATGAACCGCCAGAAAGATCCGCTCTTCTTCCCGGGAAACCAGCTTGCCGTCCACCGTTACCTGCTGTCCAAAGCTGACCCGCATGCCTGTCACCGCCTGTTTTCCATCCACCCGTACTCTTCCGGACTCGATCAGACGGTCTGCTTCCCGTCTGGAACAGATCCCCGCCTCACTTATGAATTTGTTCAGCCTGATATCCTCCATAAATATCCCTCATTTTATCATAATTATCTCCATTTTACACCAAAGCGCCGGCAGATGGTACCTTTTTTTATAGAGCAGCATCTAACCCCTGGGAGTTTCGTTCCTTTTTTCTCCAGGATCCAGCCGCCGGATCCATCCGATGATCTGCCCCGAGAGGATAACCGTCAGAAGGGAATATCCGATCCGTCTCAAAGGGATATAGGTAATGGACAGCCCCAAAACAACCAGATCACTAATCAGATAGACCCGTTCGATCTTCATATGAGTCAGACTGGAAATGCTCATGGCAAGTGCATCGTCCCCGGAAACAGCACCTCCGACGCGGACACATACTCCTGCTCCCACTCCCACGAATACGGCACCGATCACTGCAGCAAGCAGCGGCATATCATACAGCTGCGGCCACAGCGGATCAAACTGCTCAAAGATCTTATAGGACACAGAAAAGCAGGCCACTGCGATTCCCGAATAGATGATAAAGGTTCTTCCCAGCAGCCGAAAGCCCATCAGATAACAGACTGCACTCGCGACAAAATTTGTAATGGAAGGAGAGATATCAAACCAGTACTCCAGCAGCAGTGTCAGCCCCAGAACACCTCCCTCCGTCACCCCGGACAGGGAATGGACATTGTATATCCCAAATGCGAGAAATACACTGCCAAGAACCGTAATGATACACGATTTGATTTTTATATCCTGAAACACTTTCATACCTCTTACTCTGATTTCCTTATAATATGTTTGAATTTTCCGCTGTTCGGATTCTGGCACGGCAACTCCTCTGACAGCGAGATCGCCACCTGATGAACGCCCTGTCCCGCC
>JALERW010000050.1 GCA_022763925.1 Lachnospiraceae bacterium | reverse complement strand
CAGCTCATTCATCACATCTCCATAATGGTCCTCATGCTCCATGGTAAAGAAATTCAGCTGATTCTCCATCTGGTCCGACAGCTGGGACGGTTTGATCTGCAGGGCGTCATCCATAAACATATCGTAATATTTTCCATCCGCTCCCTTGTTCTTTGTGATAACAAATTCATATTTGTCTTTTCCGAAATCCAGCTTCCGGATCACCCGGTTCAGCTCATCCCGGCGCTGCATTGCCTCCCGGATGGCACTTCGGATCTTGAAAATGAAATCATCCTTGAAGTGCTCCACAGCAGCCCTGGCCTGTTCTGCCGCCAGCTTTTTATACTGCTCCAGGTCATCACAGGCAAGCTCCGACAGCAGCCGTTCATACGGTGCATTATCCCGATCCGTGGGAGAAAACGTACGGTTCGGATATTTACGGAGATAAGCCGTTTTCAGATCGGTCACCTTCGCATACTGCTCCTCCCGGGCAGCTTCCGCATCCCGGCATTTTCGAAGCAGCCGGTTCTGGATGGCATCGTACCCGTTTTTCTCATAATCCGTTTTCTGCTGCTTCAGACAGCTTTCACAGGCCTCCTCAAATTCCGGTCTCAGGACAAATTCCTGTTCCATGGAAAGGAGACGTTCATTTTCCTCAATATACAGCTGCTTATTCTGGCGGATGGTATCCTCCTTGCTTCGGATATCGCCGATCAGCTTTGTGCGCTCAGCGTCCTTCATAAGAAGCGCTTCTTCCGTCTCCGCCCTGCGATTTTTCAGGAAATCAATGGTTTCCTCCTTCATTTTCCGAAGCCGTCCGGTCAGCTTCTGCTTTTCCTTTTCCTTCGTTTCCATCAGGCGGATATCCGCAAGCCAGCTCATATATTCTGCCGTATCATAATTCAGATCATCAAAGCCCTGGATCCTTAGGATCTCTTCCTGCATAGCTTCCAGCGGCTGCTTTGCCTCCCCGCACTCCCGAAGCACTGCTTCCAGCTGACGAATCCTTTTTCTTACGCTCACCTCTCCGATATAGGCACGGCGGGTATAATCCTCCGGATTCATATGCTGCAGGCGATAGCCCCGGTAACGCATGCAGTCGGCCGTCACACCGATCTCACACCGGCGCAGCTCGTGAACATTTCTGCATTTTATGACATTCCCGAGAAGGAAACGGATATAGGCCTGCACATATGGCTCCTTCGAAAGCACCTCCTCCGCCAGGGAACCCGGACGCACACTGTGCTCCCGCTTCATGATCTTCTCCGTATCCAGCACAGCCACATGCCAGTATTTCTTCCGGTCCAGCGTCTCATAAATCTCCATGGCCGCCTCTGCATATTTCGGCTCCACGATCAGATTCAGCTTATTGCTTCCCAGATAGCCTTCCACGGCATTTCTCCAGGTCTCATCCCGAATATCCAGAAGATCTGCCAGAATCCGGACCTCCACCGGACGTCCGAACCGTTCCTTAAGCCCATGGTAAATCTCCCGTTTTGCGTCCTCCAGTTCTTTCGGATACGCCTTTTTCCCCTGCTTTAGCTCCCGCAGCTCTTCCGATGCCAGCTTCTCCCGTTTCCTGATATCACTTAACTGCCGGCGGATATCCTCCGCCTCCTCCCGCTTCTCCTCCCTGATCTCGGCGATCGCAGCTTTCAGGCGGTGAAGCTCTCCCTCCGAAATGGTCCGGCTGCGGAATTTCTCAATATCCCAGAGCATCTGATTGGAGGTCACCTCATTGCTTTCCCAGTCCTTCAGGTGCTCTGCGGTCCGATCCCATTTGCCCCGGCTGAGCGTCAGTCTCTCCAGAAGCTCGTTCAGCTGACCAAGCTGAGCTTCCAGCGCCTCATAGCCACTTCCCTGAATCTGGCCGATGATTTCCTCCTGCTGCTTTTTCAGCTCCTGTATCTCTGTGTTCAGAACCATTTCATTGTTATGGAGGATATCCAGATCCTTCCTGTCCAGCTCCATCCGGGCTGTCAGCTCTGCCGTGCGCTCCTTCTGGCAGATCAGTCCGAAGCGGCTCAGCGTATATGCCAGCAGCTCTGCCGCACGCTCTTTCTCTTTCGCCTCCTGATGGCATTCCCCTATGGCCGTCAGCTCCCGGATCTCCTCCATGGTATCCTCGATCTTCCGCCGCATGCGGCCATACTGCATGACACTCTCCTGCATATCCTCGATCTGGATATCCTTTTCCATGCAGATATATTCCTTCACAAAATCTTCCAGTTTAATGTTCATCCGGAAAGGAATCGCCCGCTTAAAAAGCAGGGGAAATTTCTCCATATCCAGACCGCCGAGATAAATGTCATACAGCTGACGGCGGAACCGCTCGTTATGGCTTCCGCAGAAATATTCCTCGCCGGTGAATTCTTTCTGCATCCAGTCCTTTACCTCAAAGGTTGCCATGCTGCGCTTCCCGGTGCGGTAACAGTGCTCCGGCAGGCCGCCCCTATGCCAGAAAAACAGCCGGGCGATCTCATTGGTGGCCGTATCCACATCAAATACCACGCCGATACATTCACGATCCCGTGTATCTGTGCGCATCAGCTCCAGTACGATGGTACTGGAAAAATTTTTATTCCGAAGGTAGGCATAGTCATTATTCTCCCCGATGTTGACCATACCGCGCAGATACTCGATCAGGCTCCGGTCAGAATCATCCGCGGCCGCCTTATTGAAAAACGCGCGGCCGTCGGTATTGGCATACAGCACGATCTGCATGGCATCAATGACCGTAGATTTTCCGCTGCCGGAATGGCCGGTAAAGAAATTGATTCCCTCACTGAAGGACAGCACCTTCCGGTCAATATAATGCCAGTTGTTCAGACAGATCCTGGACAGGGCCTTGAAAGGCTGTATCGCCGTCCCCTCCTCTGCTGTCCGGCCCTTATGGATATCCTCTGTTGTCATCTGATTATTCAATACGTTCGTCCTCCTCCTCATCGCTGAAGGTCCTCAAAAGCTCCCGCACATCATCTCCAAGCAGCACCGCATTGACACTCGGATATATGATCATCCGGCTGTCCCCGTCCAGGGCATCCAGAAGATCCAGCGGTTCCAGGATCTGATAGCGCTTCAGCAGCGTAATGGCCCTTCGTATCTCCGTGGGGGACGGTGTGCCCCGAAGGAGACCGAACTCACCGGCTCTGGCATTCATCTCTCCCAGCGATGTATAAACCTGTATGCTGGTGGATGCAAGCGCCATCTGTTCATCATAGATCAGTTTCAGGATCAGAGTATAAACCGTAGCAAGACGCGGCAGCTTTTCTCCCAGGAGATTTTCCCCCTGCAGATAAATAAGCCCCATATGGCTGCTCTCCCGCACCGTGATGCCGGCTACCGCGAAATAGGCTTTCAGGAATTCCAGATGACGGTCTGCCACCCGGAAATCCCTGTTCAGAATAAACCTTCCGGTTTTCTTTTCGTATTTCCGTTCCAGAAGAAAGGTCTGACGGTACAGAAGCTTAATCACCTCCGTCAGCTCCTCCTGTTCCTCATTCATCAGCTGTTCGTAATATTCAATCATGCAACTTCTCCTTACCGCCTGCTGTTTTGGGATAAAAAATGAGCGCCGGGTAGGAATATCCATTGGCGCAGATCCGTTTTCCGGTCTCCTCTGCCCGGTAGCGGCTGTCCCGGCGCACGCTGTAATCATACGCCAGAATCAGTTTTTCAAAATCCTCTTCGTTCTGTACAGACCGCTCTGTGATCTCCGCCCTCCCGTTTTCCATCCGTTCCTCAATAAAGGCCTCAATCTCTTTGCGGCTGTAGCGGTACTGGATCCTGTTCAGCCGAAGGACCTCCTCCATGGACAGCTCCGGCTCCTCCCGGCGCTCCTCTATCTGGCTCAGGAAATCCTTCTTCGGCCTTCTGCGCTTGTAAAGAGATTTCTCCGAAAGAATCTCCAGATTGGAATAATTCATACACTCTGCTGCCAGGCCCAGACGCTCCTGGGTCTTACCCTCCGCTGCCATCGCCGTCATCAGCTGAATCAGCAGTCCCTTCATATCCTCCTCCCGGTTCAGAAGGTAATTGAGCTTCGTCACTGTGGTCCGCACGTACTTCGTGTGCTCCCGGTCCATATTGGCGATCCGGTGTTCGATATCATCAAAGCCCCTGTCAATTGCATCCAGAAGCTCCTGCACCTCCCCACTGTCATAACGGCCGTCCCTGCCGTCAAACCGGGGATCCTCGCGCATATCCCGGATGCATTTCTTGATATCATTCTTGTAAATATAAAAGTTATCGCTTGTTTTCAGGATGTGATATTTTTTCCGGACGATCTCCTCCACATAGCCGTTTAAATGCTCCTCCAGAAGATCCCCATAGGAATCCTTTTTCAGAAGACTTCCAAAAAATTTATCCATATTATGGAGCATATCCTGCAGCGCCTTGTTCAGCTTGCGGGTATTAACAAGGGCCGTCCTGAGCATGCCGATGCCCGCTTTCGGATCGTTATTGAAGGAAAACAGGGTGGCATACACGTTTTGAATATAAATATCGGTCTCCTCGGTATCCTCACCGGATAATCGCTCAAAGGCTTCGATAAAAACAGCCGCATAATCCGGAATGACAATATTCACGGTCAGTGTCAGGAAATCATCCTGTTTCCGAAGCCAGCCCGCCTTCAGAAGCCAGTTGAGAATCCGGTTCGCCGGTGTTTCCGTAAGCTCCAGCTCGTCCTCATCCTCTTCATGCCAGAGCACCAGCCGTTTTTTCGTATAAAAATCACTAAGGACCTGTATGCACACGTCCCTGCTCAGAAAATAATTATTATACTGATATTCCTCATTTAAGGTGAGCAGGGCTTCTATATAGATCTCCCGGTTCACCGACCGGAACAGGCTCCAGAACCTGTCCGGTATATCCTGCATCATCGACATGGATTAAGACCTGACTGCTGTATCCAGCACCTTCTTGATTTCTTCCTCTGACGGAACTCCCTCAAACAGCTTTTCCTTTCCAAGAAAAAAGCAGGGCACATAGTAATAGTCGTACTGCTCTGCCACCTCCGGATGCTGTCTTTCTTCAATCTTTTCGATGGGCACTTCCGTATACTTTGGATCAGACGCCTTCAGCTCTGCAATGATCCGGTCTGCCTGACGGCAGTATGGACAGCTGCTCAAATAGAAAAAAGTCAATGCCTTCATAATTGCTGTCATCCTCTCTTTTAGTATTCTCTGAAAACAAGTTTCTTCTCTTCTGTGTACAAGGCTATTATAGCATGAACCGAGTGAAAAATATACTGCCTGTTGGTCCTGCCTGACTGCCTTTTATTTTTAATCACCCCATGATCAAATGAAAGAGAGTGCCCCAAAGTCATCCCCTATTTCCGGGACGCCTTGAAGCACTCTCCTGTCACATTTTACAAATATTGTCTAGTTCTTTTTCTCCTTCTTCTCCTTCATCGCCGCAATAATGGCTTCCGGATTGTAGCATTCGATTTCCTTATAAACATATTTGTCAAGATAATCTACGATAGACAGATGCTGAGGACAGACTTTCTCGCACAGTTTGCGCTTGATACACTCGGAAGCTCGGCCGTTGCCCTGCTCAATATAGTTATCATAGTAGAAGGTCTGTGTCTGCGGAGCCGTAGGATCGTTATTCCTCAGCCGGTTCAGATCATTGTAGAGAGCAAAGTAATCGGGAATATCGATCTTCTTCGGACATTTCGGCACACAGTATCTGCAGTAGGTACACGGAATCGCCGTATCCTCATTGATGATCTTAACAACCTCATCAAGAATCTTGTATTCTTCCTCGTTCAGAGGCTTGAAATCATTGAAGGTCTTGATATTGTCCTCCAGGAATTCCAGCTTCGGCATACCGATGGAAACAACACGAACATTCGGCAGGCTCAGAAGGAAACGGAACGCCCAGGAAGCAATGGATGCATCCGGATTGTAATCCTTCATAAGCTTCTTTGCCTTTTCCGGGATGTTAACCAGAGTGCCGCCCTTGAGTCCTTCCATGATCACTACCGGCTTGTTGTGCTTGCAGCAAACCTCATAGATCTCCTTGGAACGGATCGCCGGATTCGTCCAGTCAATGTAATTGAGCTGTGCCGTAACGAAATCAATTTCCGGATGCTCGGTCAGAACCATATCCAGGAACTCCGGAGAGTCGTGAAGGGATACACCAAACTGGCGGAATTTGCCCTCTTCTCTCTTCTTCTTCAGGAATTCAAAGGTACCCCATTTCTTACAGTTCTCATAGGTTTCCTTGCCGATACTGTGAATGAGATAAAAATCAAAGTAATCTACGTGGCATCTTCTTAACTGCTCCTGGAAAATAGGCTCCATATCAGCAGCAGATTTCATGAATTTGATCGGCATTTTCGTTGAGAGATAGAAGGAATCTCTCGGATAGCGGTCCACAAGGCAGTCACCTAATGCGCCCTCGGATAATTCTCCGTGATAAATATATGCCGTATCATAATAGTTAAAGCCGCCTGCCTGAAGGATATCGATCTCCTTTTTCAGAGTTTCGTAGTCGATAGACATCTGATCCTCAGGATCCAGCAGCGGAAGCCGAAGGCATCCAAGCCCCAGCCGTTTGCCAAAGTCAATTTCTGTCTTTTCCATAATCTTCAGCCTCCCAGTTTTACAGATCAGAGCGTCCTACGCCTGCATGTGCGATAGAGGACTGACCAAATGCATATACATAACCCATGCCGCCGCCGACATACAGACATAAGCCTGTGATATAGCTGGACAATTCAGAAGCCAGGAAGAGTGCCGGACCTGCGATATCCTCAGCCACTCCGGTACGGCCAAGCGGTACCTCGATATCTGCGATCCCTTTGAGCATTGCCTGACGGGCCGGGCCGTCTTCCATCAGCTCATCCCAGAATGCGGTAACGATCGGGCCGGGCTTTACACAGTTCACACGGATGCCGAATTTTGCCAGATCCATGGCCAGGTTTACAGTCAGGGACTCACAGGCTCCCTTTGCCATATGGTACTCATAAGCCGGTGCGGTAGGATTGAATGCTCCGTTGGAGGAACAGATGATGATCTTTCCGCTCTTCTGCTTCTTCATCTGAGGAACCACTGCGAAACAGGAATAATACATTCCCCACTGGTTTACAGCGGTTGTTTTCTCCAGAACCTGCTCCTGAGTAAGATTCGGATCTCCGTCAAAGGTCTTTCCTGCAAATGCGGCCAGGATATCGATCCGTCCGAATTCCTCAATGGTCTTCGCAACGATTGCCTCCACGTCTTCCTTCTTGGAAACATCCATCGGCTGATAGAAGCGGGCAACACCGCCTGCTGCCGTAATATCATCCACAACCTTCTGTGCCTTTACCGGATTAAAATCCGCGATAACAACCTTTGCTCCTTCAGAAGCGTACAGCTTTGCCGTAGCCTCACCCATACCGGATGCTCCTCCGGTAACAATAGCGATCTGATCCTTTAACATATCTTTCATAATAAAACACCCCTTATCTTTTTCTTTTCATTATCCAATTTTTGCTATTCAGTTTTTATCGGCATATCAGCCTTTTTTCTGCATTTCCTGGAAGAGTTTTCCCTTCTCACCCAGCTCGGGAACCATCACAGAACCGCAGATTGTACAGATCACGCAGCAAACCGCAAATACGATGAAGATTCCGTTGAAGTTCGTTCCAAGCGCATTTGCAACGAGAATCGGAAGCACAAAAGCAATAATACCCTTGATCGTTTCGTTAAAGCCGGAAGCTGCACCAATGCTCTCAGGGCCGAAATCTCCGGTCATCGGAAGCAGCGGAATACGTCCTGCGCACAATCCCAGGGAGCCGCCGAAGAACAGACCGCCGAGAACAACGCAAACCCAGGTGATCGTTCCGATCGGAAGGAACCAGCCCGCCAGAATCAGGATCGCACTGCCGATCATGGCAACTGCAAGCAGCGGGTTAAATCTCTTATAGGAATTCAGAACCGCCGTCATAATAAAGCCGCCGAACAGCAGGGACAGGTTCAGAACAGTACCCATTGCGGAAGCGCCTGCCGGAGAAAGTCCCTTTCCGACGAAAGCATTGATCATGTAAGAATTTACGATCTGGGAGCTTGTAACCGCCATACTGAAGGCGATAATGATCATCCACAGATTTTTGCTCTTGTAAACCGGACGGGAACCGCTCTTCTCGCCATCCGGCATCGGAGGCATCTCCATCTTGTAGGGGCCCTCGCCGCCGATCGCGATCCACAGGATAAGAAGCAGCAGATATAATACACCGACCAGAAGCAGTGCGTTCTTGATTCCGAGAATTCCGCCTACCGCAAAGCCCAGAGCAGAACCGATACCGGCACCGGCATTCAGAAAGGACATTGCTGTTCCGACCTTTTCCGGAGGGAACCAGGTGGGAATTACCTTCGGTCCTGCGATCTGGCAGATACCTACACACAGGGAAGCCAGGAAGGTAAGAACGATAACAGGAACATAGCTGTCTATGAATGCACGCACGAAGAACAGCACCACGCCGATGGCCATGTAAAGTGTAATGCTCTTCTTCACATCCTTGACATCCAGCATCCGTCCAAAAATAATTCCTCCGAACACTCCAACCACGGAAGTAACTGAGGTAAGTGTCGTCAGCGCGGTCTGATCAACACCGAACACCTCCATCGTCGTCAGCGCGCATGCGGGGAAAACGATCAGATTCAGGGTCATAACCGCCATAAATAAAGTAAAGAAGGCAACGATTGCCATCGAGCGGCCCGATCCGGATTTTTCATTACTCATAAAACACCCTCTCCTTATATGTATTTTGTACAAAAATTATACTATTTTTTTAATATTTTTGTAAAACAATTATATTTCGTCGTGTAATAACAAAAACTTATTATTCTAATTAGTTATTATTTTCACATATCTCCTCATAAAAAACAGGACTGCAAATCCTGGGATTCGCAATCCTGTTTTCTGACTGATTTTCATGATCCGTGTCCGTCACTCCAGATTCCCCAATTCCTGCAGGGTATCCAATAGCTTTTCCAGCGGCGGGCGGACATGTTTCTTCAGGTATATCATGGATACATATACCGCCTTCAGATCCTCCCCTGTGATCTCCAGCATTTTTACAGCCGCTTCCCTGGGGATATAATTCCGCATAAAGCCCGGAAGCAGGGCGATCCGGTTATGAACCTCCACCTCCAGAAGCAGATCTGCCATGGAATTCTTCCGTACCAGATGACGGGCATCCACACCTCCCGGTATGATCATCTCCGTGATACTCTTGTTTTTGATCAGGCTTCCCCGAAGCTCCACAAAAAAGTGTTCCTCACTCCTGAGCTCACCCTGGCTGACGGACGTTCTTCCCATCCTCGCCAGCATGGAGTCCCTGCGGACCATGGCACATACCGGATAGCCTGCCAGATCCACCATTTCCAGGTCCGGATCCTCCCATTTCCATGCTCCGGTCCAGCACATGCCGATATCCACCTTCTGCTCCTTAATATACGTTTCCAGCATCCGGGGCTCAATGGTCTCCAGCTGAAGCTCAATCTCCGGATATTTCTTCTGGAAATTCCGCAGCCATTTCATCAGAACCACCCCGTCCAGATGGCTTACCACCGCGATCCGGATCTTCCCGTCACGTCCCTCCGCCAGATTCAGCGCATGCTGCACCGCAGCGTCATAATCCTCCACCAGCGTATACATCTGACCGTAAAAATACCGTCCGGCCGGCGTAAGCTCCACATTCCGGTTATTCCTTTCAAACAGCTTAAACCCCAGCTCTTCCTCCATTCTGGCAATGCTCTGACTCATGGCTGTCTGAGTAATAAAAAATGATTTGGCCGCATGCGTAAAATTCAGGCACTCGGCCAGCTTTATAAAATATCTTAATCCCCTAATATCCATATGATCCCTTTTCATTTGTTACTGCTGGTTTCCTGCTGTGTCTATTATACAATGAAAGGGGGCAAAAATCCACCGGGAATTCTGGGAGTATTTTCCAGCATCTATGTATCAGGGTATATCGCGAAAGTTTTTCAGAACAGTCTCAAGCTCTTCCGCCTCTGATATGCCGAATCGGGCTCCCTCGGGCAGCAGCCCCGTCCTTTCGCCCGATCCGGGATCTTATCCATCATCTCGCGGGTATAGCCGCTGGTGGAGCCGATCCGGATCCCGCCGGCTCTGAGCTCCTCCACTGTTTCACATACCCCCGGCTTTACATCTGTGTAGGACAGAATATTATCCATCAGCGTATGCTTAAATACCCCGTAAATTTCCTGTATGTCCTCCTCTTTCGGCAGATGTCCGTTTTCCCTCTCATACGCCTCACGGACACGTTCCATCCGGGCGATGGCACGCACATGATCCAGCTTCAGCATACCCATGGGCTTTCTGGCCTCAGCCGCAGTAATTGTTACTCCCTTTGCGCCAAAGCCATCCATGAATCCCTTCAATGGGGCAAAGCATCCGTAATCAATCGTTGTTCCCGCCCAGTCAAAAATAACCGCTTCTATCCTGTTCTTTTTATTTACACTGTCTTTCATCTTTTGTTCTCCTTTCCCTTACCGCTTCAGCCAGGCGTCCGTCCTTTTTGCTGTGCGGGCATGTACCGCCTCATAAATCAGGCGGACAATGATATTGATTCCCATAATGACCATGCACAGAGCCGCCGCCTCCGCATCATCTCCGGCGCCCTTCACATTCAGGATCACCACACTGGCCAGCCTCGTTGCGGGTGTATACAGGAAAATAACCGCAGATACCGTGATCATGGAATTCATAAAATAGTAGGCCAGCATTTCCAGAAGAGCGCTCACGGACATGGGCACTGTGATCCGGAAAAAGGTTTTGTAAAACGGAACGCTTAAGGATTCTGAAACTGTCTCAAATTCCTGATCCAGCCGTTTCAGTGCCGTGGATGCCGTGACAAACGGAACGGAAAAATAGTGGATGATATTTACGATCACCAGTATGGCTGTTGTTCCGTACAGAAACTGAAAGCTGTTTACCAGTGCCAGCTTCGTTCCGGGTATCGGAAAGGTCTTCGGATTAAAAAACAGAATGTAAGCAAGACCGATCACCGTTCCGGGAACCGCATTCGGCATAATGGAAAAAAGATACATCCCCCGCCGCAGCTTCGGGAATACCTTCAGATTCTCGATGAGATAAGCCACGGTAAAGGCAATCGCCGTTCCGAGCAGCGCCGTCAGAACGGAAACCTTTAACGACTGCCGGATGGAGGCCAGACCGCTTCCCGCACCCACCTTCGAAAAATCATAATGCTTCAGTGTCAGAGACAGATTATACGGCCAGGAGGTTACCAGCGATCCGAACAGGGATACGCCGAAGAAGGCGATCAAAAGCACGGCCACCGTCCAGCAGAAAATCCCGGCTGCCGTATCCGTTTTTTTGTCCGGATGAATCTGATAGGGCACCGACCTGCTTGTAAATATCCGTTGCCAGTACGTTTACGTTTCCTCCCACCACACTGGGCGCTCCGAAATCGGTAAAGCTGTATGTAAAGCACACAAAAACCGCATTGATCAGTCCATATTTGATGCCCGGAAGCGTGATGGTCACCATTTTTCGAAAGCTTCCGGTTCCCATCACCTCCGCGGCCTCGTACAGCCGGTTGTCCGCCGCGGAAAATGCCACCTTCAGGATCATCAGCGCCACCGGAAAGCAGTAAATGGACTCGGAAATGATAATCCCCACCTTTCCGTACAGGGCGATCTTCAGCCCCAGCTGCGTGAGAAGCCCTTTATTTCCAAACAGATAAATCAGGGACATACCGAGCAGCATCGTCGGTGCAAACATGGGAAGCATGGAAATAAACTGCAGGGGCTTTTTCCCGGGGATCGCTTTTCTGGTCAGCACATAGGCAAACACAAAAGCCACCGATACGGAAATGATTGTGGAAATAACGGATATGTACAGTGTATTTGTCAGGGACGCCAGCATATTCGGAGACGTCAGGTAAACAGCAAACTGTGTAAAGCCCACAAAGGCACCGGATTTATCCTGAAAGGCCTTTACAAAAAGAATAAAAAGCGGTCCGGCCAGAAAAACAA
Source organism: Lachnospiraceae bacterium (assembly GCA_022763925.1). GTDB lineage: Bacteria > Bacillota > Clostridia > Lachnospirales > Lachnospiraceae > JAGTTR01. The sequence continues at coordinate 4,502 of JALERW010000050.1, read as the reverse complement.
GGAAAGCAAACAGCGAACACAGAATCAGCACAAGCTTTACCGCGTCCTCACCGGTATACCGTTTGAACCGGGAAACATTCATTTCATCCAGCCTCCTATTCTTCCAGGGAAAGCACCTGCTCGGGCTTCATGTCCAGGTACAGGACAGAGCCGGCCTGCAATCAGCCGCAGAAGAGTGGATTTCCCGCAGCCGGAAGGTCCCAGAAGACAGACAAATTCTCCTTCCTGTATATCGATATTTATATCGTTCAACACCGTGTTCTGACCATACCGCTTCACGATATGCTCCGTACGAATCGCACTTGACATCTTATTTCCTCCTGTTTTAACCATAGACAAGCGGGAGGCGAAGCATCCCTGTGCATTCATCCTCCCGCCCCGGCACAGCTTCGTCCTCCTGTGCCGCCATTTTATATCTTTCTTATGTCCGCATTGCCATATCCGATACAGTCCGGCGGATCTTATTTTGCCTCGCTCTTTCCGTCATAGCGATTGGTCCACTCGGTCAGGATACGGTCACGGTTTTCTGCACACCACTTCAGATCCACATTCTTGATCAGCTGATCTACCGGATTCTGCTCATAGCCCTCCGGGATCTCATCTCCCGTTCCTGTTGCAACGATGGGATAATTCTCTGCATATTTCTCCATCTGTCCGTCTTCGATTGCCCAGTCAAGGAATTTCTTTGCAATTTCCTTCTGACCCTCTGCGTGCTTGATCAGGCAGTTTGCCTCCACATCCCAGCCGGAACCCTCCTTCGGGAATACGACTACGCCGTTGTCTCCCATCTCTGCGGCAGATTTGATACAGCGATATCCGAAGCTGACACCGATTCCATACTCACCGGTCGCGGTGCTCTTTGCCGGAGCACTTCCGGAGTGCATATACACTGCCACATTCTCATGAAGCTTGTCCAGATATTCCCAGCCCTTTTCCTCTCCATATAATGTCAGGATACCGTTCACAGTCAGTGTTCCGGTTCCGGAGGATACGGGATTGGACATGGCAATCAGCCCCTTGTACTCCGGCTTCAGCAGGTCCTCATAGCCTTCAGGGATCTCGGTCACCCCATGGCTTGCGAGCACCTCTTTATTTACAAGGAAAGCGGTCTCCCATGCGTCAATACCCACCCACTTGGGTGTTTCAGAGGCATCCTTAAATTCCGGAAGAATCCGGTCAACCCCTTCAGGCGCATAGGGCTCCAGCATACCCTCACCGTCCAGAACCAGAAGGTTTGCTGCGGAAAGTCCCCATACCACATCCGCCTGAGGATTATCCTTCTCTGCAAGTAATTTTGCGGTGATAATACCTGTGGAATCTCTCGTGATATTGATGGTCACATCAGGATACTTCGTCTTAAAATCCTCCAGATACCCTGCCACCTGTTCATCCTCCAGGGCCGTGTAAATATTCAGCGTGTTCTCATCCAGCCCGGCGGAAGCTTCTTCTTTCTCAGCCGCTGCCTGTCCGCCTTCTGCTGCCGCAGAAGTATCTGCCGCACTGTCCGCGGATGTTACACAGCCGGTCAGCATGCCCATGCAGCACAGTGCTGCAAGCATCATGGAAACAATACGTTTTTTCATAATAATTCTCCTTCTTAAGTGTCTTTTTTCATTTCTTTCTGATCATGAGTATACGTTGGAAAGGTAAAGTTCATTTTAATCAGAAGTAAATTGGGCGAAAGGTCTGTGTAAAATCCCTTCCGCCCGCTTTTCTTTATCTTAACGATAATGTTTTCTGCGGCAAATTTTGAAGGCAGAATATAAAAGCCGAATGTTCCGGGCGTAAAACACAGGTTAAAAACAGTTTAAGAATGTAAAGTCATGAATTCCCCGGTCCATACAAAAAAGCGCCCGTACAGGAAATCCCCTATCTCCTGTACAGACGCCTTCCGTCTTATTCCCTTTATTTATTTTTCAGACAAATTCCGCTGCGATCATTTCTCCCTTCGGAACGTCCCCTGCGGCTCCAGCCGGTAGCGCATGCTGCCGACTTCATATATCCAGTAACCGACCTTTCCGTCCGGCTTCACAGCCGGTATCAGCTTTGCCGAAGAAAGCGGATGATACCAGTAGGGGCCTCCCTCTTCATTCTTCTGTTCCCATCCCTCTGCCGGAGGTACATCAGCATCTTCACCGGGATAGCCCAGTTCCAGCAGCGTACTGCTGATCTCCTTCTCCAGCTTAATCTCCTCCAGGCGATCCATCGCCTGATTTTTTCCGAACACTGCGTGCATGGCAAACATTGACGACAAAAGCAGCGCCGCCAGAATATACCACAAGACTGTTTTTTCTTTTTCCGGGATAGTCCCCTTCCCTGATCCTTTCATAAATATACGCCGTTCCTTATGCCTTACTTATCTCCCTGCTGTCCCGCCTTCACCCAAGTCTCATCTCCTGTATAATTCCTATTATATTCTTATCCCTATTCGGACACAACCATCTTTTTTATATTATAAAATTTTCTGAAAAAGCGTGTCCGCCCTCCCGGCCGAAACTGCTGCTTTACAAATATAATTGCCTGTGTTATACCAATATGTGGATTTGTTCCGCTCTTTTTTTCACAGATTTTGATTTGATCACTTATGAGGAGGAATACTACCGATGGAACCAAAGAAGGCAGCCGCCAATCCGATCACCGAAGGTGTCATCTGGAAGCAGCTTCTTACATTCTTTTTTCCTATTATGATAGGGACTTTTTTTCAGCAGCTGTACAATACTGCAGATGCGGTGATCGTAGGACAATATCTGGGCAAAACCGCTCTGGCCGCCACCGGCGGGACCTCTTCCGTACTTATCAATCTTCTTGTGATGTTTTTTATAAACCTGTCCTCCGGAGCTTCCGTTGTAATTTCCCAGTATTACGGCGCCCGGAGGGAAAAGGAGCTGAAGGATGCCCTTCATACTGCCATCGCTCTGGCTCTTACGGGCGGTCTGATTCTTTCCGTCATCGGCGTTGCCTGTACTCCGGCCGTGCTCCGTTTTCTTCACTCCCCTGAAGATGTGCTGCCTCTGGCAGTCATCTATCTGCGGGTTTATTTTTCCGGTATGATCGCCGTACTCGTCTACAACATCGGTTCCGCGATCCTGCGTGCCGTGGGTGATTCCCGAAGACCGCTTTATTTCCTGATTGTCGCCTGCTTTATCAATATCCTGCTGGATCTGCTTTTTGTCGCAGTTTTCCATTTCGGGATCGCCGGAGCCTCTGCCGCTACGGTGATTGCCCAGGGAATCAGTGCTCTCCTTGTGCTGCGAACCCTCCTGACAACCCGGGAGGTCTATAAGCTCACATTGAAGGATATCCGTTTTCATCCGCGTCTTTTAAAACGTATCCTGTTTATTGGATTTCCCGCAGGCGTCCAGTCCTCGATGTTTAATATATCCAATATCATTATCCAGTCCACCCTGAACGGGTTCGGCACGGATATTGTCGCTGCCTGGACTGCCTTCAACAAGCTGGATGCCATTTTCTGGATGGGAAGCAACGCCTTCGGCGTATCTATCATGACCTTTTCGGGGCAGAACTACGGTGCCGGGAAATTCGACCGGATCCGGAAAAGCTGCCGAATCTGCCTTGGCATGTTCGCCTCTTATTCCGCTGTTCTCTCTGTGCTTTTCGCTCTGATCGGCGGCTATGGTCTGCTTCTTTTCACCTCGGATCCTTCTGTTCTTCATTCTGGACGAATGATCATGATGACTATGACACCCTTTTATATTACCTATATATTTGTCGAAACCTATTCCGGCGCCATCCGCGGCACCGGAAACACACTGATACCCATGCTGATGACCTGCTTTGGGATCTGCGTCATCCGTATCCTGTGGATTTTTATCTATGTACCGGAGCACCACACAGTACGCACTGTTGTCAGCAGCTATCCCATCACCTGGGCATTCACATCCATACTGTTCATCCTATATTATTTCCGCGGAAACTGGTTAAAACATTAATACTACAGGAGGTTCCCAATGAAAATCATCAAACAAATCGGTATTATCATGAGCATCTGCTGGATCAGCCTGGTCATTGAACATGCTCTCCCATTTGCTTTTCCGGCCAGCGTCATTGGCATGATTCTGCTGCTGCTCTGTCTGCTTACCGGCATTTTAAAGCTGCACCACATCCGGGAAAAATCCGATTTTCTTCTGTCCAATATGGCATTTTTCTTTATTCCGGCAGGTGTCAGCCTCATCAATTATCTGGATGTACTGAAGGATAATCTGCTGCCGATTCTCGTCATCTGTGTGGTAAGCACGGTGCTGACCTTTGCAGCCGCTGCCCTTTCCATCCGGCTGACGGTATTTCTTATGAACAGGAGGAACCCTCATGAGTGAATTATTTGCCTCTCCGTTTTTCGGTATTTCCCTGAGCATCCTTGCCTTTATGATCGGAGTAAAGCTCCAGAAAAAAACCGGGCTCACTGCCTGCAACCCTCTGCTGATTGCCATAGTTCTGACCATCGCAGTCCTTCTGATCTTTAAAATCCCATATGAATCCTACAA
>JALERW010000039.1 GCA_022763925.1 Lachnospiraceae bacterium | reverse complement strand
AAACGGTAGTCGAGATATTAACCGTCATGTAGATGAAGATGACTATCTGGATGGGGTAACGATTCGTGCCTCCATTGGCAGATGTTGTCCGGCAAATTAAATGATGCCCCATCCGGCAGATTATCCATATGTTTTTCTGTTGTTTTTGGTTGGCATAGTAAGCAGATCGCCAAGAACGATAGTCAGGCAGCGACCGTATTTTTGTTCTTGTTTATCATGGATCGCTTTATAAAAATCAGATGTTTTGAATTCATTGCAGAGGACGAAGCAGAAGTAATTCGATTGTGGAAAGCAGGCATTTGGTCATAGGTAGAATGAGAAAGTTCCCGGAACAAGAAATGAATATCGGATTGTGAACTGGCAATAATCTGGACCATGAGCATATTTTATCCGGTATTTTGAAGTGCCTATCAATTTTATCTCTTTCACAGAAAATATATTGACTTTTTTTGATTTGAACCCTATAATATATCAAGAATTGTTGATTTGAGGTGAATACATGGAAACGGTATATGAAGAACGGGCAAAGGTGTTCAAGGCCCTCTGTGATGAGCGTCGGCAGCGGATACTGGAGCTGCTGCATGGCGGCGAGAAGTGTGCCTGTGTACTGATTGATGAGATGGGCATGCCTCAATCCTCCCTTTCTTATCACATGAAGATTCTTTGTGATTCCGGCATCGTCATAAGCCGGGAAGAAGGGAAATGGACGCACTATCAAATCAGCAGGCAGGGCAGTGAAAAGGCAATCGAGCTGCTGAAACAGATTACGGCGGTCGAAGAAAACAGCAGTGGCTGCCAAAGCTGCTGTAAATGATGGAAAAGGCCATCCCAATGCGGAGGTGGCTTTTTATTGGAAGATCAAATCCAATTTTCTGGATTTAATGGGAAAGTGAGGAATGAATGATGCAAGCGTTACAAGCCGGATGGAATTTTTTTCAAAATGAAATCCTGGGTATGAAATGGCTGAGCCGTCTGATCGGAAGCATCGTGGAAGCCCTTGGGTTAGACCCTGCAGGCAGAGTGGGCGGCAGTATCCGGTTCTTTTTCTATGATGTGATTAAGATTATGGTTCTGCTATGCGTTTTGATTTTGATTATTTCCTATATCCAAAGCTACTTTCCGCCGGAGCGCACCAGGAAGATCCTTGGCCGCTTTCACGGCCTTGGTGCCAATTGTGCTGCCGCACTCCTTGGCACGGTAACACCCTTCTGTTCCTGCTCGTCCATACCTTTGTTTATTGGCTTTACCAGCGCAGGGCTTCCGTTGGGAGTTACTTTTTCGTTCCTGATTTCATCACCGATGGTAGATTTGGGAAGTCTGGTGCTGCTGATGAGTATTTTTGGCTGGAAGGTCGCTATTGTCTATGTGGTACTGGGCCTGGTGATTGCCGTGGTCGGAGGGACGCTGATTGCGAAGCTTCATTTGGAGGAACAGGTAGAAGCGTTTATCCGTAACGGCCGCGCCATGGATGTCCCCTGGGAGGAACTGCATTTTAAAGAACGGGTGCAGTACGCCTGGGAACAGGTGGTATCGACCGCCAGGAAAGTCGCACCTTATGTGCTGATCGGTGTGGGGATCGGAGCGATCATCCACAACTGGATTCCGGAAGATTTGATTGTAAAGCTTCTCGGAACGGGCAATCCCTTTGGCGTTATCATTGCCACCATCGCCGGTGTTCCCATGTATGCCGACATTTTCGGCACGATTCCCATTGCGGAAGCACTTCTGGCAAAGGGAGCGCAGCTTGGTGTGGTGCTGTCCTTTATGATGGCTGTTACAACCCTGTCGCTGCCTTCGATGATAATGCTTCGTAAGGCTGTAAAGCCGAAGCTGCTGGGTATCTTCGTTGCCATCTGCACGGTCGGTATTATTATCGTTGGTTATTTCTTTAACGCGATTCAATATTTGCTTGTGTAAAGGGAGGAAAGAAAAATGGCAAAAAACTGGTATCCCGTCTATGTTTTATATTAAATCATCTATTTAGGAGGAAATTGTCATGAGTCTGTTTGGTTTTGGTAAGAAAAAGGAAGAAAAGGAGATCCCTGCCTGCTGCTGTGGTTCCACAGGTCAGGCGGAAGAAAGTGCCTGCTGCTGTGCTGCTGACAGCAGTATTTCCAATATCAGGGTTCTGGGTGCCGGCTGCAAGTCCTGCCATGAGCAGTATGAGAATGCAATGGCAGCGGTCAGGGCGATGGGGCTGAACCTGGAGGTGGAATATATTACCGATATGGAAAGGGTAATGGAATATGGTGTCATGTCCATGCCTGCCATTGTAGTCAATGATAAGGTTGTTTCCATGGGTAAGGTTCTGAAAGCAGCTGATGTGGAGAAGCTGCTTCGAAAGCTGGGATACTGATATGCAGAAGGTAGCCTTCGTCTGCGTCCATAATTCCTGCCGCAGCCAGATTGCGGAGGCGTTGGGACGGCATTTGGCAGCAGATGCGTTCGAAAGCTATTCTGCCGGAACAGAGCAAAAAGATCACATCAATCCTGACGCGGTTCGTCTGATGAAAAAGCTGTATCACATTGATATGGAGGCGCAGGGACAGCACAGCAAGCTGCTGTCCGACCTCCCGCCGGTAGATGTTGTGGTAACGATGGGCTGCAACGTTTCGTGTCCCTTCTTACCCTGTAAGTGGCGTGAGGACTGGGGCCTGGATGACCCCACCGGACAGCAGGATCAGGTGTTTATAGAAACGATCTATCAGATTGAAGAAAAAATACTGCAGCTGAAAGAAAAAATAAATGAAAAAGAGGATGATAGAAATGAAGAAAAAGAATAATTCGTGCATCAGCTTCTTTCAGCGATACCTGACAATTTGGGTTATGCTCTGCATGGTGCTTGGAATCCTCATTGGCAAATATCTTCCCGGGATTCCTGCTTTTCTGAACCGGTTTGAATATGCCAGAGTGTCCATTCCCATGGCCATTCTGATCTGACTGATGATCTATCCTATGATGATAAAAGTAGATTTTCAGAGCATCAAAAATGTAGGCAAAAATCCGAAGGGGCTGTTTGTGACCTGGATCACCAACTGGCTGATCAAGCCGTTTACCATGTACGGGATCTCCAGTCTGTTTTTCTTTGTACTCTTTAAAACATTCATAACACCGGATCTGGCGACGCAATATCTGGCTGGAGCCGTTCTGCTCGGCGCAGCTCCCTGCACCGCAATGTATTTGTGTGGAGTACCCTGACCAATGGTGATCCTGCTTATACAGTAGTACAGGTGGCGACCAATGATCTGATTATTTTGTTTGCCTTTGTTCCGATCGTGAAATTCCTTTTGGGGGTTTCCAATGTGTCTGTTCCCTGGGGTACACTGATTCTGTCAGTAGTACTGTTTGTGGTAATTCCTCTGACCGGAGGTATGCTGACCCGTTCTCTGGTTATCGGGAAGCACGGAAAGAGCTATCTTGAAGGTATCTTTGTTAACAAGTTTGACGGGATTACAACCATTGGCCTGCTTCTGACGCTGGTGCTGATTTTCTCCATCGCATATACCGCCTGTCATATTCTGAAAATACCGCATACCATTGCAGCACCAGCCGGAATGATCGGTGCGTCTAATTTTTTTGAGCTGGCTGTTGCCGTGGCAATTGCTCTGTTCGGCACGTCATCTCCGGCAGCGTTGGCGACTACAGTCGGTGTTCTGACAGAGGTTCCGGTCATGCTGATTCTGGTGAAGATTGCAAACCGGACAAATGATTGGTTTCTAAATTGAAAATCAAAATTCCATAGACACTGAAGATAAAAATTCTCAATAAGAGCGATTGACATGCCCTGTGTATTCCTATATTATATAATTAGTTAGATAAAACTAACCAAAAGAAAGGTATTTCTGCGCCGGATATCTATTCGGCGTTTCCTTTTACAAAAGAGGTTAGTGATGACTAATCAAGAAAGGAGCGGCAATTATGAGCGTGGTAATCATAGGCGGAAATGAATGTATGGTCCGCCAATATAAGGATTTATGCCGGGAATACCGGTGTAATGCAAAAGTATATCAAAAGCAGAACAGCAGTCTGAAGGGAATCGGGAATCCGGATCTGCTTGTGCTGTTTACCGGTACTGTATCCCATAAAATGGTACGGAATGCCTTGGCTGAAACAAAAGGTCAGGACGTAAAGGTGATACGGTCGCATACGAGCTCTATGTCAGCTCTGAAAAATATTCTGGAAGAAAATGCAAAATAGGAGGAAAGGATATGTCTGATGAACTGATTGTTCGTCACTGCGCCCCGACACTTGCGGGATTAAAGACAGGAACCGTTTTTGGCTGTCCGTATTCCGATAGGAAAGAGCTGATTTTGGAGGTTCGTTCTTTGAACCGGAGGCTGGCACCGAAAGGCGTGCGGGTAATTCCGCTCAGACTGTCAGCGGGAAGAGTACTGCTTTATATTTACAGACCAGACAGACTGGCAAACGATCTTGCTTCGGAGGATGCAGCCGGAATTTTGGAAGAATACGGGTATTGTGTGAAAGATTCGGGTAAATGTGTGGTACGTCTGAGCCGACGGCTGCATGAGTCGGAAGAGTTTCCTCATGAGATCGGACTCTTTCTGGGTTATCCGGCGGAGGATGTGCGTGGATTTATAGAAAACCGTGCCGGAGGCTATAAATGCGTTGGCTACTGGAAGGTATACGGCGATGAACAGAATGCAAAAAAGCAATTTGAACGGTATAAGAAATGTACGGATCTATATTGTATGCAGTGGGAAAACGGAAAAAGTGTAGAACGTCTTACGGTAGCCGTCTGACGGATCAAAGCAGAAGAAAACAGGCGCAGGGATTCCTTTATCCATTCTGCGCCTTATATTCTTCTCCCCAGTTTTTCATGGCATCCAGAACGGGCTTCAGGCTGTAGCCCAGATCTGTAAGCGTATATTCCACGCGGGGAGGCACCTCCGCATATACCTTTCGGGTTAAAAGACCTCTTTCTTCCATATCCCTCAGCTGGGCGGTAAGTACCTTCTGAGATACACTGCCGATGGATTTTTTTTATTCTCCAAAGCGTTTGGTTCCGGGCATCAGATCCCGCAGAATCAAAACCTTCCATTTATCTCCGATCAGCATGAGTGTTGTTTCTACCGGACAGGCTGGAAGCGCTTTTCCGGTTTTTGAATCGGTCATATCGAATCTCTCCCTTAAATATTACGATCTGAATTTTATAACCCAATTATAGGATACTTTTCTCCCTGAGGTCAATGGCAGTTTGACAATAGTATCCTTTTGGTAAGTACCGCACAATATTGTGCTTACTTTACATAGAAAACTATTCCGTATATCCTGTAGACAAGGGGATGAAGGAAGCGGCCGCTCCGAAGCTCAAATAAATAATAAACGGAGGTAATTTCTATGAAAAAAGTTGTTGAATTTCTGCAGGAAAATCCTGTTCAGTACCTTGCGACCATGGGCCGTGACGGAAAGGCAAAGTGCCGTCCTTTTATGTTCTGCTTTGAAAAGGAAGGGAAGCTCTGGTTCTGCACCAACAGCACTAAGGATGTATATAAGGATATGCAGGCTAATCCCTATGTGGAGGTTTCCGTCTCCAGCCCCGGCTACGCCTGGATTCGGCTGCATGGCAAGGTGGTGTTTGAGAACAACATGGAAGTTAAGGAAGGCTGCATGAACAATCCGATTGTCAAGGGCCAGTACCAGACTGCCGACAATCCTATCTTTGAAGTGTTTTATCTGGAAGATCCTCACGGCGTGATTGCCGACTTTTCAGGCAATCCGCCGTATGAGTTTTGATCAGACAGGCGCTGTTGTGAAACGGGGGTAATCTCATGAACCAGGAGGAAAGAAGACGATTTTTAATTGAAGAGCTTCTGGGGGAACAGCCCTTTTGCTGCAATCAGGAGATTCCGGCGGATGAGGGGCGTCAAAAGCGTCTTATACGTGCATTGATGAATGTACGATGTCCGGGAGCCATCAGCCGGAGATTTCTTGAAGTGCAGGATGCCTATCTGCAGGGGAAACTGTCACAGAAGCACTGTGATCTGCTGGAATCCTGCTATTATTCATGTCTGAAGCTGGCAGAAGAAAACAACGTGGACAGTATTGCATTCTGCTGTATTTCCACGGGTGTGTTCATGTTCCCCAATGACAAGGCGGCAAAGATCGCTGTGCGGACAGTGCAGGAATACAAGGAGGAAACCGGAAGTAAAATTGAGGTGGTATTCAATGTTTTCAAGGAACAGGATGAAAGAATTTACAGCAAGCTGCTTCGGGCAGATTGACCGGCTAAGGCATGAGCTGGAAGCTGCCGATGCGGTCCTTATCGGAGCGGGTGCCGGGCTTTCTGCGTCCGCCGGTCTTGCGTACAGCGGAGAGCGTTTTGAACGGCACTTTTCGGATTTTCAGCAAACCTACGGAATTACGGATATGTACTCCGGCGGATTTTATCCCTATGATACGTTGGAGGAATACTGGGCCTGGTGGAGCCGGCATATTTTCTGGAACCGTTATGTGGATGCACCGCTGCCGGTTTATCAGGAGCTGCTGGCGTTGATACAGGACAGGGAATATTTTGTATTGACCACCAATGTGGATCATCAGTTTCAGAGGTTTGGCTTTGATAAGAAGCGGCTGTTTTACACGCAGGGAGATTACGGCTTGTGGCAGTGCTCCAGGGCCTGTCATAATAAAACCTATGACAACGAGGCTGCCGTCCGACAAATGCTTTTACATCAGACCGCCATGAAAATTCCTTCGGAACTGATTCCGCATTGCCCGGTTTGCGGTGCACCTATGACGATGAACCTCCGGTGCGATGATACCTTTGTGCAGGATGAGGGATGGTATGCCGCTCAAAGCCGTTATTCGGATTTTGTACGGCGGCACAGACGCGGCAGGGTGCTGAATCTGGAATTGGGAGTCGGGGATAACACCCCAGGTATTATTAAATATCCGTTCTGGCGGATGACCTGTGATAATCCGGATGCCTGCTATGTCTGTATAAATTCTGGGCAGGCATATGCGCCGGAGAGAATGAAGGGAAGGTCTGTTTGTCTGGACATGGATATAGGAAATGTTCTGTCTGACCTTCATCAAAGGACAGCCTCATAAAAATGGATGCGTCCCTTTTCTGTAAGCAGTGGATGCATGGTACGCCAGGCATGTCGGCGGTATTCGGAAGGGTCTGTATGAACGGATTTCTTCAATTCCGAAAATGGGGCCCAGTATATGGCGGACATATGCAGCAGGTCGATGGTATGGTTGTATTCACCGGGAAAGGATTCGTCGCGGAGCAGGCCTGCCGAATGCAGAAGATGGAAAGCAGTCTGGAATTTCTTCTGTACCTCTTCATATCGGGCACGTTGTTTCTGGCAGATCTTCGGAGAGGTCTGTGCCAGCTGTGCATGATAGAGAAAGAAATACAGATTCTGCTGTACGGCCTGCTGCATATCTAGAAAGGCTTCGTCCAGCTCTTCCAATGTCCCGGGGATACCGGAGGGAAAGGTATCCTTTCCTTCCGATATGAGCGCTTCCATTATCTCCTCTTTTTTGCTGAAGTGGTAGGTCAGATTTCCCTTGCTGATTCCTGCGTCATTCGCAATGTCTCTCAAAGAAACGCTGTTATATCCATATTCATTGAATAGTTTTCTGGCAGCGTCTAATATATTCTGTCTGGTATTTCTTCTCATTCGATTCTTCCCTTTCTGTATACCAAAGCTTATGCGTCCGGTTTCTGCAGTTTTGTGAGCTGTCTTAACTCTTTCCTTGCAATGAAAATCACGATGATGGCCGCCGCACCGTCGGATATGGCTCCGGAAAAAAGTACACCATCGATTCCGAGTCGGGGCGGCAAAAACAGCAGCAGCGGGATCAGGAGGATGCCCTGGCGTATAACGGCCATCCAGAATCCGAGCTTCGCCTTACCGATCGCGGTACAAAAGGTAGAGGTAATCGGCTGTATGGCATTTAAGAATAGCATGGCCATATAGATATGTATATACCTGGCGGCAAATTCGTAAAACAGCGGATTGTCCGAGCTGAAAATACGAAGGATCTGTCCGGGAAACAGCTGCAGAATGAGAAAGGCCGAAGCGGCAATGATCGTTCCCCAGCGAAGTGCGGTCAGATAGGTTTCTTTCACTCTGTCATATTGCTTCTTTCCCAGGTTATATCCGAATATGGGCTGGCATCCCAGGGAGATTCCAATAATACTGGATAAGAAAACAATGGACAGCTTTCCCACGGCGCCGGCAGCGGCTATGGCAGCTTCGCTTCCATATACAGACAGGGCACCGTACCGTTTGAGCGCATTCATCTGTATAATCTGTGCGAGAGCTGCCAGAATATGTGTTGTAAATACAGCAAAGCCCAAAGAGAATATGGAACGGACCAGCGGAAGGCGGAGGGAAAGATTTCCGGGAGAAAGCCTGACCGATTTCAGTTTTTTCAACAGATAAAACAATGCCAGGGCGGCTGACAGAAGCTGTCCAAATACGGTGGCCAGAGCGATGCCCGCAATGCCCATGTCAAAAACAAATAGGAAAACCGGATCAAAAATCATATTGAAAACCGCTCCCGCCAGCAATACAAAGCTGGAATAATTCGGATTGCCGTCTGCGCGTATGAAATAGGACATGCCAGTGGAGAAAACGCCGAACAGTATTCCGATACAGATGATGCGGGCATAAGGCTGGGCATAGGGCATCATACGTTCTGTCGCGCCAAAAAGATACAGCATCGGCTTCAGGAAGACGGATGTGCCGATGGTAAGCACAGATCCGAACAGCAGCAGGAGAGAAATCGCATTTCCGAAAATATCGGAAGCCTCCTGGTACTGCTTTTTCCCGAGGAGAATACTGAATCTTGAGGCGGCTCCCAGTCCGATCAAGGCGGATAAGGCGGTAATGATGGATGTGATCGGAAAGAGGATGCTTGTGGATGCCACTCCGAAATCGCCAATGCCCCATCCGATAAATACCTGATCGACGATATTGTGGAGGGCATTCACCAGCTGTGTGATAATTCCCGGGATAGCAAATTTCCAGATTAAACGGTTGATTGGCTGTGTTCCAAGCGGGTTTTCAAATTGGGGTTCCTTTTCCATAGAAGTATCTCTCCTTTTTAGGTCGTTCGTCCTAAAAATATTATAGCCCAGCCGTCCTAAAAATGCAATTGACAAATCAGAGTATGATATGGGAAAAGGTGTCCCAAAAGGAAAAACTATGGTACAATGACAGAAAATAGCATGATATATGGAGGTTGTTTTATGGACAGACAGATGATTCTGGAACTGGTGGGATATTTAAGCTCGGTGATTGTATTGATTTCTTTTCTGATGACATCCGTTGTAAAGCTCAGGGTCATCAATTCCGTAGGAAGTCTGATTTTTACGGTTTATGCGCTTTTGATCCATTCCTATCCCACGGCATTTCTGAATGCCTGCCTGATCGGAGTGAATATTTATAATCTGATCCGTCTGACCAGGACGGATAAGCACTATTCGCTGATTGAAGAGAAATCGGATGATGCATACCTGTCGTATTTCCTGGACCATTACCGGGAAGACATTGCTGTCTATTTCCCGGGAGCGGATACAGCCGCGGCGGATCGGGCCTGGATGGTATGCTGCGATGAGGTTCCGGTGGGAGTGCTGCTTGGCAGGACGAGGGAAGAGGGGACGCTGGAAATTCTTCTGGATTATTCCACGCAAAAATACCGGGACTGCTCGGTGGGAGCTTATCTGTATGCTCAGCTGAAAAAGTGTAAGATAAGGCGGCTGGTGCTTCCTAAGGCATCGGACCGGCATGCGGGATATCTGAAAAAAATGGGCTTCCGAAAAGAGGCAGAGGGGTTTGTGAAGATGCTGGAATAAAGGTAAGGAACAGGTGATGAGCGGTATGGATATTCAGATGGAATCCATTTTACAGGGCGGACAATTTAAAAAGCTGCTTAGTGAGCAGAGTATGGAGCTGCGCCAGAAATATGATCTGAAAAAAGCGGAGCTGGAGATCTTGTATTTTTTATCCAAAAGCGGAAGCCATAACACGTCTACAGACATTCATCATCAGCTGCTGATGAACCGGGGACATATTTCCCAGGTGATCGACAGTCTCTGCAGGAGAAAATTTATTGTTGCGATCCCGGATCAGGAGGACCGCCGTTATGTTCATTATGAGCTGCTGGATTCTGCCCGGGAAATTGCAGATGAGATGGCCAGAAGAAGAGAAGAGATCAACCGGCAGATCTTTGATGGAATATCAGAGGAGGAACGGAAGGTTTTCTGGAGCGTATCTTCCCGGATCAATGAAAATATGAAAAAGATTCCCTTCTGAACGCAGTCAGCGTGGCTTCCACGCTGCTTACGACAGAGGCCGCCGTGGAAGATATAAAGGAAGCAGCGCCTGCGGTACCGCAGTCTCAGCCGGATATGTATTGATGGAACCATTTCAGGGGCATTCTGTCTGAACGCTCAGAAACTGCTCTGACTGCCGGATAAAATCAGAAACATTCAGACTGGGATTTCTCAGGGTCTGATGAATAAACAGGCCGTCGGAGAGAAGCAAAAGAAGCCAGGACAGATATTCGGGGGACACACTATCGGTGCGTTCCCCGATTTTTTTTGCAATAATATCGGCAAATTCGCTGTAGCGCTTCAGAAGCTTCTCACGGATTTGTTCATTTCCCATCATGGAATCATAAAACAGGGTGCCGGTGCTTCCGGTGCGGGTCTCAGGAGAAATACCGAAGGAAAAGATTTTTGATGCTATGAGAGAAATCAATCAGGTGGTGATAACTGGGTCTGTATCCAGAGGAGACGCAGTGATTTTGGATGTGCTTGGCCTCGGGGGGGATGTGATTGTGACCAGCAATATGTTAAAGGAGAGGAATATATGAGTACGAAACCATATAAAGGCTTTGAACCGAAATGGGTGAAGGAGGCGGCGCCGAAGGACAGCTATCGGTCTGTTTTCCGCTGGGGGGGATCCGGAATTCGTAAAATATCCGAAGGAATCCTTGTATAAAATGATGAAAGAAAAATTCCGGATGACGGATGAGGATTTTAAGTCCTATACGGGAGACATAGGTATGGGTACGGTAAAGCTGGATGCGCCGTGCAGATTGGCAAAGGAGCATCTGGATGTGTTGGCCGGTATTGTCGGGAAAGATAACGTAACGACGGAGGATTATCCGAGGCTGGCAGTGGCTTACGGAAAAACCGGCTATGATGCGGCCAGACTGCGCCAGCATCAGATCGACAGCCTCCCGGACGCGGTGGTTTATCCGGGAACCACGGAGGAAGTGGAGTGCATCGTGGCATACTGTACGCAGCAAAGGATCCCGCTTTATGTATATGGGGGCGGCAGCAGTGTTACAAGAGGCGTGGAGCCTACCATGGGCGGCATTTCCCTTGATATGAGAAAGCGCTTTAACAAAGTACTGGATTTTAATGAGGTGGATAAGACGATTACGGTGCAGAGCGGAATGTCCGGCCCGAAGCTGGAGGAGACGCTGAACAATGCAAAGCAGCTGTTTGGAGCCAAAAGAGCATATACCTGCGGACATTTTCCTCAGTCCTTTGAGTACAGCAGTGTGGGCGGCTGGGTGGTTACCAGAGGGGCGGGACAGAACAGTACATATTACGGATGCATTTCGGATATTGTGCTGTCCCAGAAATATGCAACGCCGATCGGAACGATCCGGACCAGCCATTACCCCAGAGAGGCCACCGGGCCGAACCTGAATCAGATCATGATGGGAAGCGATTCTCGTATATTTTTAAAGACTGGAAGACGGCCAGGGCAGCTGCCAGGGAGATGATGCAGTGTGAAGCGGGAAACGCATCGGTCTTTCGCCTTTCGGATCCGGAGGAGACCAACCTGATGCTCCGTCTGTATAATGTAGATGAAACACCTTTGTGGAAGCTTCTGAATATGCGGGGCTATAAGGACATGGAGAGATGCCTGTTCCTGGGCTTCACCGATGGAGAAAAGGGCTATTCGAAAAATGTTGCCGCAAATATCCGGAGGATTGCTCACCGGTACGGAGGAATGAGCCTGACCTCTTTTGTGACGAAAAGCTGGGAAAAGGGGCGTTTTAATGATCCGTATCTGTGGGATACCCTGCTGGATTTCGGAATCATGACGGACACCCTGGAATGTACCGTAAACTGGTCCAATATGGCAAAGGTACACAGAGAGGTGCGGAAGGTGTGCCATGCCCTTCCGAATACCATCGTGACGACACATATGTCTCACTGTTATCCCCAGGGAGCCAATCTGTATTTCATCTTTATCACCCGGATGTCTGATGCGGAAGCCTTCAGAACCTATCATGCAACGATCCTGGATGCCATTCAGAAATCCGGTGCGTCCATGAGCCATCATCACGGGATCGGAAAGATGTTTGCCCCGTGGCTGGAGGGACAGCTTGGCAGGAAGGAATACGGAGTAATCAAAGCACTGAAGGAATACTTTGATCCGGACAATCTCATGAACCCGGGCGGAACGCTGGGGCTGGATCTTCCGGAAGAAGAAAAAAGGTTTCTGCGTGAGGATATCCGCTGATTCGGGGCGGATATCGGAACAGGCAGGACAGGGGGTAATGAAAATGTCAGACAGAGTGGTGCTTGTGTATGATGTGGGGACGCAGAGCTCCAGAGCACTCCTGATCAATCAGAGGGGAGAAATCCTGGCCAAGAGTCAGGTGAAGCATCTGATTCCTTATGAATCGCCTTACCCGGGCTGGGCGGAAAAGGATGCGGATTTTTACTATGAAAATATATGTCAGGCTTCCCGGGAGCTGAAAACGCGTTATCCGGAGCTGTTTGCAAAAACAGAAGCAGTTTCGGTTACAACGATCCGCGATACCGTTGTCTGCGTGGATCGGGAAGGAAAGCCGCTGCGTCCGGCAATTTTATGGCTGGATAAGCGGAAGGCGGAGGGAAAACCCGTGTTTTCCCAGGTCACCCGGATGCTTCTGAAAGCGGTGGGGATGGAGGAGACGGCGAATCTGCAGTATCAGAAATCTCACTGCAACTGGATCCGGCAAAGAGAGCCGGAGATCTGGGAAAAGACATATAAATATCTGCTGCTCAGCGGCTATCTGGTCTACAGGCTGACCGGAATTATGGCAGACGCGGCAGCAGAGGCCATGGTGCATAAACGGGATGTGTTTGAGCCGGATATGGAGCAGAACCGGATCTACCGCCGGCTGTATGAGGAGGTATTTAAAAACATTTACGGGAGGCTTTCCGGACTCTACGAAAGACTTCAGGAGATCTATCAGGAAGAGGAGGATAAAATTATGATCTGAAAATACTGTTTCTTAAAAAAGCATAAAGTCTATTGACACAGAAAAGGGGAATGTTATAATACTTTACAAGTAAATAGTTAAAAAATAAAATATATTACCTCGAAAGAAGTAATATATTTTTTTAAACAGAATTGGCACTCGAAAAACCGGAGTGCTGTCAGCATGTGCAAAGAACATGGACAAAAGGAGTGGTTATCAATGTCAGATACACAGGAATTAATCAGAAAAAATGAGATCGGTGAGCTTTCCAATGAATTGACCTATCGCCGTTATCTTATGAACAAAGGAAAGATTCGGGAGCTTTTCCGTAAAATGTCGATTCCGGAATATATTGCACTTCATATGATCGCATCTGAGGGAAAGCATAACTCCATCTATTCGGGAAGAACCTACCTGACGGATCTGGCAGAGAAAATGCAGCTGACAATCCGTCAGACCTCTAAAATGGTAAGAGACTTAAAAGAGCGGGGGCTGCTTTTGTGGTCCCATGACGGAAACGGAAGTGAAGGGACTTATGTTACCATTACGGAGACCGGGCAGAAATTGCTGGAGGAACAGGAGATCATCCTGAAATCATACTATGGAAAGGTAATTGAAATTTTCGGAAAAGAGAGGCTGATTGAGCTTCTTCAGCTGATGAAGCAGCTGGAAACCGTTATGAGCAGTGAAATAGAGGAAATGGAGGCGACGGATACCGATGGCGGAAATGATGGAATGGATGACTGATTATGCACAGAAAAATGAGGCGATCTGTCGGAGAAATGACAGCATCGACCCGCGTCTGTATGACGAATACGGAGTGAATCGGGGGCTTAGGGATGAAAACGGAAAGGGTGTTCTTACCGGGCTTACCAAAATATCCCGGATTATCTCCTTTAAGACGATCGATGGAGTGAAACAGCCCTGTGACGGGGAACTCTGGTACCGGGGCTATCGGGTGGAGGATCTGATCGCGCAGCTTGGACCGGAGGAGCTGGGATTTGAACGGATCGCCTATCTGCTCCTCATGGGGGAGCTCCCTTCACAGGAAAAAGAAAAGGAATTCCGGGATATTATCAGCCGCTGTCGGACACTTCCCACCAATTTTACAAGGGATGTCATTATGAAGGCGCCTTCGGAGGATATCATGAATTCCATGACCAGAAGTATTCTTACGCTGGCTTCCTATGACAAAAAGGCAAAGGATATCAGTGTGGTCAATTCGCTGCGTCAGTGTATCCAGTTGATCAGTGAGTTCCCGCTTCTCGCGGTGTACGGATATAATGCCTACAATCATTATGAGAAGAACGAAAGTATGTATATCCATATTCCGGATCCCGGACTGTCCACGGCGGAGAATCTGCTCCGGCTGATGCGGCCGGATAAAAGCTATACGCCGGTGGAGGCGAAGGTGCTGGATACGGCGCTGATCCTTCACATGGAACATGGAGGCGGCAATAATTCCACGTTTACAACCAGAGTGGTCACCTCTTCCGGATCGGATACCTATTCCACGATGGCTGCAGCCATGTCCTCCCTGAAAGGACCCAAGCATGGCGGGGCCAACATCAAAGTGATGGAAATGATGGATAATATCCGCGGGCATGTGAGCGATTATGAAGACAAGGAGGAGATTGCCGCATATCTGAGCAAAATGATCGATGGAGAAGTCTTTGACCGCAAGGGACTGATTTACGGTATGGGGCATGCGGTGTATTCTCTTTCGGATCCCAGAGAGCGGGTCTTCAAACGGTATGTGGAGGAGCTTGCCCGGGAGAAGGGAAGAGAGAAGGATCTGACGCTCTATGAAAATATCGAGGAGCTTGCTCCGAAGCTGATTGCAAAGAAACGGCATATTTTCAAGGGTGTGAGCCCGAATGTGGATTTTTACAGCGGATTTGTGTATGATATGCTGGGAATTCCCAGGGAGCTGTACACGGCCATATTTGCTGTGGCAAGAATTGTGGGCTGGAGCGCTCACCGTATGGAGGAGCTGATCTGTACGGATAAAATTATACGTCCGGCTTATATGAGTGTGATGGAAGAAAAATAAAAATCTAATAATAAGCTTAAATAAAGTATAGATAATAGTCCTGTAAAAACATTCGATATTTACGGGACTATTTTTGTATAATATTATATTTAACTGAACTAAAGTACAGATTTTATTCTGCATTGCAGTCTATTTTGTTCAATGCTATAATTACCCCATTCGTTTATTGAAGAGGGTGTTAAGTATGAGCAGTTCAACAATTGGTGTGTTACTTGTCATGGTCGTTTATCTGATTTTCATGCTCCTTGTGGGAGTCTGGTTTTCCAGAAAAAATGAAAATGCAGGAGATTTTTACCTGGGCGGAAGAAAGCTTGGCCCTGTCGTAACGGCCATGAGTGCAGAGGCGTCGGATATGAGCAGCTGGCTTCTCATGGGACTTCCCGGTGTGGCCTATCTGTCCGGTGTTGCGGATGCGGGATGGACAGCCATCGGCCTTGCGGTGGGAACGTATCTGAACTGGCTGATCGTAGCGAAGCGGCTGAGAAGATACAGCGAGAAGAATCATTCCATTACGATCCCGGAATTTTTTGCCAACCGGTTCCGGGACAAAAGCGGTCTGCTGGTCGGCATTTCCGCAATATTCATTGTAATCTTTTTTATTCCCTATACCGCGTCGGGCTTTGCGGCCTGCGGAAAGCTTTTTTCCAGTTTGTTTGGTATGAATTACGTTTCGGCGATGGTGCTGAGCGCGGTGATCATCGTTGCCTATACCGCGCTGGGGGGCTTTCTGGCAGCCAGCACGACAGACCTGATTCAGAGTATCGTTATGACACTGGCACTTATCATTGTGATCGGCTTTGGTGTGAATACAGCCGGAGGCATGG
>JALERW010000035.1 GCA_022763925.1 Lachnospiraceae bacterium | reverse complement strand
TTGTAATAGATCTTTGCCGGAGTACCAAGGGCTTTTTCCAGATGGTATGCGCGCATGGTCGGGGATGGGCGGTAGGTTTTATAATATTCCTGGATTTCTTCCGGAATATCGATATATGCTGTATCATTATCCAGTTCCTGTTTAATCAGCTCTTCACAGAAGATCGGAGCCAGTTCTTCTGCCTTTAAAGGCTCAAGCGTTCCAGGATTGAGAAGCGGAGCCGGTTTGATCTTCATATCGGAGCGAACATTATACCATTGTTTCGGAATCTCATTTTCTTCCAGATAAATTTTGTAGGGAATGTTTTTTTCAGTCATATCAGTGTCTCTCTTTCTTTATGATAAGGTAATTATATTTCGTGATGACCGATATCTCATATCATCAACTTTTCGGAATTTTCTTTATTATATCCTTGAAATTCCCATACGTAAAATGATAATATGCAAATAGGCAATAAGTTTTTCTTATGGCAAAGATCTGGAGGAATAGAATGAATCTGAATCAACTGGAATATTTTGTTACTGCTGCAGAAACACTGAATTTCACCCGGGCAGCAGCCAAATGCTATATTTCTCAGACAGCTATGACACAGCAGATCCGGGCGTTGGAAAAAACAGTCGGGACTGCATTATTTCTTCGGGATAATCACCATGTGGAGCTGACTGCAGCTGGTAAGGTCTTACTAAATGAAGCACATCTGATACTGGAGCGAAGCAATGAGGCGCTGCGCATGGCCAGGCTGGCTTCCGAAGGCATAGCTGGCGAAATTACCATCGGTTTTATCAGAGGCTATGGACAAAGTGATCTGTTCGATACCATCCGAAGTTTCCACCGCACCTATCCTAATATAAAAATACGGCTGATGAAGGAAAACAGCAGTATACTCATGAATGCCCTGGAAAAGAAAGAATGTGATGTGGTATTTTCCATTGCCTCAAAAAATGTAAACCCTTTGATATTTGAACATCGTTATCTGAAAAGCTATCCGGTGATGGGGGTACTATACGCCGATCATCCACTCTCTTTCCGTTCCTTTCTGACCTATGGAGATCTTGAAAAGGAATGCTTCATCATGATGCAGCCGTCTGACCGCTCCAGAGATCAGATGGAAGAATCTATGCTCATCTATGAACGGGGCGGCTATTTACCTAATGTAGCCGCAGTGGAAGGAGATCAGGAAAAGCTTCTGCTGATGATCGCAGCCGGCATGGGGATCAGTCTGCTCCCGGAATATATCACACGCATTTATCAGAAGAACCCTCATATCACGATTCTGCCTGTACAAAAGCAGGATGGTACCGCAGAAACCATAGATTTTGAGGTATACTGGTTAAAGGGAAATGGAAATCCTGCAGTGAATCAGCTGCTGGGGCTCCTGTAAAAGTGCATTCTATCTATATAAGATACATCTCTATGTATTTTCTCAATACAATTGTACTGAGTGGATCTCCGGATGTTTCATGAAGAAGAATCAGATTTTCCCCGATTAACAGATCATTCTTTTCATATATATCCAATTTGTGCATTGCATTTTCTGAATAAGACAGACGATCCATCATTCCTAAATGCTCAATCAGCCAGAGTTTTCCGGTTCGCCTGTTCAATGCGGTAAAATCCGGATATATTTTTATCTTTCTGTTCCTGTCCCTAAGCTCTATCGGCATTTCATACTTATAGGGGACATCATATCGGAACAACTCATCTGCAATTATTTTCTCTGATTTTGATCGGACGCGTTCTCCTTTCATCGTAAAATATGCGGTGATATCGTCCTCTGCAAAGGATTTACCCTGGTATTTTTTGTTTTCAAATTCTTCCACAATCTCTTCTCTCGGTTTTATGAATGGTTTGATCAGACATTTTCTTGCCGGATGAAGCGTCCGGTAGATTTCTTCCAGGGAATTATTTTCATACAGTTCCTGCAGTTCTCTTAATTTCTGTAAATATCTTTCTATTTGCCTGTTTAGCTTCAAACAGTATTCTTTCTGTGCAATCTGCTTAATATACTCTTTTTTCTCATTTCCGAGATACTTTTTGCCGCAATAATACTGATAACAGCCTTTATTTATCGCACATCGAAGGTTTCCTTCCGGAGCCTCTTCTATAACTTTCCTGCTGCATTTCTGAATTTCCTTTAAAGACTGTATTTCTTTCTCAATTATACTTAACACGAAATCACCCTTACCGACTATTTCGTTTATTAGAACCAGGAGTTGGTAACATGATAATCTCGCAAAAGCATTTTACCTATTAAAGGAGAATTTACAGATAGAATAGGTAATATTGACTTCAGCATTTCTTTTTTTACCTATTCTTTAACTGGAAATCATATATAGCAGGTAACGCAAATTATCAACATTATCAACTCTGCTGTTTTTTCATTGAATCTGGAGAATTTTATCCTGAAATGGATGCTTAGAATACTTCAGCCCTCTGGGATCCAGAGGGCTGAAAAGAAATATAAAGATTATTCAATAACGGTAGCTACACGGCCTGATCCAACAGTACGTCCACCTTCACGGATAGCGAAAGTAAGACCCTGCTCCATAGCGATCGGATGGATCAGCTCGATGGTCATCTCTACGTTATCACCAGGCATGCACATCTCGGTGCCTTCCGGTAAATTGATAACGCCTGTAACGTCAGTTGTTCTGAAGTAGAACTGAGGTCTGTAGTTGTTGAAGAAAGGAGTATGACGTCCACCCTCATCCTTGGTCAGAACGTAAACCTGAGCAGTAAATTTCTTATGGCACTTAACGCTGCCGGGTTTTGCAAGAACCTGTCCTCTTTCGATTTCAGTTCTCTGAACACCACGAAGCAGTGCACCGATGTTATCACCAGCCTGAGCCTCGTCAAGCAGCTTACGGAACATCTCGATACCGGTTACAACGGTCTTACGGGTCTCTTCCTTGATTCCGATGATCTCTACTTCCTCATTGAGGTGCAGAGTACCACGCTCTACTCTACCGGTAGCAACAGTACCACGGCCTGTGATAGTGAATACATCCTCTACAGGCATCAGGAAAGGCTGATCTGTTGCACGCTGAGGATCCGGGATATAGCTGTCAACGGTATCCATGAGCTCCATGATCTTGTCTCCCCACTCGCTGCTCGGATCTTCCAGAGCCTTCAGAGCGGAACCCTTGATGATCGGGCAGTCATTGAAGCCGTACTCTTCCAGCTGCTCGGTAACTTCCATCTCAACCAGCTCGATGAGCTCTTCGTCGTCAACCATATCACACTTGTTCAGGAATACTACGATGTAAGGTACACCTACCTGACGGGACAGAAGGATGTGCTCCTTTGTCTGAGCCATAACACCATCGGTAGCAGCAACAACAAGGATAGCGCCGTCCATCTGAGCAGCACCGGTGATCATGTTCTTAACATAGTCAGCATGACCAGGGCAGTCAACGTGTGCATAATGTCTGTGCTCTGTGGAGTACTCAACGTGAGCGGTAGAGATTGTGATACCACGCTCTCTCTCTTCCGGAGCCTTATCAATGTTCTCGAAATCTGTAGCTGTGTTACCTGCAACTCTCTCAGCCAGAACCTTGGTGATAGCAGCTGTTAAAGTAGTCTTACCATGGTCAACGTGTCCGATGGTACCGATATTGCAGTGCGGTTTGCTTCTGTCAAATTTAGCTTTAGCCATTTTTAAACGTCCTCCTTAAATAACATATCGCCTTTGGGCATTTTTAATGATTTTTGTTTCTATTTTTCACATCAGGCTATCTTTGATTATATTTCAAATCCTCTATATTTTCAAGCCTATTTTACTGAATAATTATTTTTTTGCGCTGATTACCTTCTCCTGAACACTCTTCGGTACCTGCTCATATTTTTCAAAGAACATGGAGTAGTTACCGCGTCCCTGTGTTTTGGAACGGAGGTCTGTCGCATAACCGAACATCTCTGCCAGCGGAACATATCCCTTAACCATCTTTCCGCCTCCGACGTCTTCCATACCTTCAATACGTCCGCGTCTTGCATTGATGTCGCCGATAACGTCACCCATATACTCTTCCGGCATGGATACTTCCACCTTCATGATAGGCTCAAGCAGCACCGGATTTGCCTTGGACATTGCATCCTTGAATGCCAGGGAACCTGCGATATGGAATGCCATCTCACTGGAGTCTACCTCATGGTAAGAACCATCGTATACGGTTGCGTGTACACCCAGTACCGGGAATCCTGCAAGAATACCTGCCTTGGTAGCCTCCTCGATACCTTCGCCGACTGCCGGAATGTATTCCTTCGGAATTGCTCCTCCGACAACGGTGGATTCGAACTTGAAGGTCTCTTCCCCATTGGGATCCATGGGCTCGAAGCGAACTTTACAGTGACCGTACTGACCACGTCCGCCGGACTGCTTCGCATACTTGCTGTCAACTTCCACAGCCTTGGTAAAGGTTTCTTTGTATGCAACCTGAGGAGCACCAACATTTGCCTCAACCTTGAACTCACGCAGAAGTCTGTCTACGATGATCTCCAGATGAAGCTCACCCATACCTGCAATGATGGTCTGGCCGGTCTCCTGATCGGTATGCGCACGGAAGGTCGGATCCTCCTCAGCCAGCTTTGCAAGTGCTTCGCCAAGCTTGCCCTGGCCTGCCTTGGTCTTGGGCTCGATCGCCAGCTCGATAACCGGCTCCGGGAACTCCATGGACTCAAGGATTACCGGATGCTGTTCATCACAGATCGTATCACCGGTGGTCGTAACCTTAAATCCTACCGCCGCAGCGATATCTCCGGAATACACCTTGTCAAGCTCTGTTCTCTTATTCGCATGCATCTGAAGGATACGCCCCACACGCTCCTTCTTGCCCTTTGTTGCGTTGAGCACATAGGAGCCTGCATTCATAGTTCCGGAATATACACGGAAGAATGCCAGCTTACCTACGAACGGGTCAGCCATGATCTTGAATGCCAGAGCGGAGAAAGGCTCCTCATCAGAGGAATGTCTCTCAACCTCGTTGCCGTCCATATCCACACCCTTAATGGACGGGATATCAGTCGGAGCAGGCATATATTCAAGGATCGCATCCAGAAGCTTCTGAACACCCTTGTTTCTGTATGCGGAACCACAGCATACCGGAACAGCGGTACACTCACAGGTACCCTTTCTAAGAGCGGCCTTCAGCTGTTCTGTAGTCGGCTCTTCCCCTTCCAGATACTGCATCATCAGATCATCATCCAGCTCGCAGATCTTCTCGATCATATCGGTACGATAAAGCTCTGCGTCATCCTTCATATCCTCCGGGATCTCGCAGATGGTGATGTCATCACCCTTATCATCATTGTAGATATATGCTTCCATCTCAAACAGGTCGATGATTCCTTTGAACTCATCTTCCTTGCCGATCGGCAGCTGTACCGGGATCGCATTCTTACCCAGTCTGGTCTTGATCTGCTCTACTGCATTATAGAAATCTGCACCCAGGATATCCATCTTATTGATGAATGCCATACGGGGTACATTGTAGGTGTCAGCCTGACGCCATACATTTTCGGACTGAGGTTCTACACCGCCCTTTGCACAGAAAACACCAACAGCGCCGTCAAGCACACGCAGAGAACGCTCTACCTCAACGGTAAAGTCAACGTGTCCAGGGGTATCAATGATATTGATACGATGCTCCAAAGCGCCCGGCTTTGTCTTTGCATGGTCCTGCTCCGTCCAGTGGCAGGTCGTTGCGGCTGAAGTAATTGTGATACCTCTTTCCTGCTCCTGCTCCATCCAGTCCATGGTAGCAGTACCTTCATGGGTATCACCAATTTTGTAGTTAATACCAGTATAATATAAGATACGCTCGGTCAATGTAGTCTTACCTGCATCGATATGAGCCATAATACCTATATTTCTGGTTCTTTCTAACGGATATTCTCTACCAGCCAAGGGATTTTCCTCCTTATTATATCAATAGCAAACGACGACTAGAATCTGTAATGAGCGAAAGCCTTGTTTGCTTCTGCCATCTTGTGCATGTCTTCTTTACGCTTTACAGATGCGCCTGTATTGTTTGCTGCATCCATAATCTCGTTCGCCAGTCTCTCCTCCATGGTCTTCTCGCCTCTCTTGCGGGAGAACATGGTGATCCAGCGAAGGCCTAATGCCTGTCTTCTCTCCGGTCTCACCTCGATCGGAACCTGGTATGTTGCACCACCGATACGTCTTGCCTTTACCTCGAGAACCGGCATGATATTGTTCATTGCCTCTTCGAATACTTCAAGAGCCGGCTTTCCGGTCTTTTCAGCTACTCTGTCAAATGCTCCATATACAATTTTCTGGGCAACACCCTTCTTACCATCTAACATGATGTTATTGATAAGCTTCGTAACTACCTTGTTGTTGTATAACGGATCAGCTAATACGTCTCTTTTCTGAGTATGTCCTTTACGTGGCACGTTACTTCCCTCCTTAATCATATTTCGCGGAAAATCTCATTCCGCTCTCCTGAATTAAATCTTCGGTACTCACATGTGTCTTTCTGTGTTCGCGCGCGTAAGCCTTTATCTATTAAACCCGCAGCCGTCAGGGCAATATCAGGATCACCGCACTAATCATAGTTCTGTTTGTGATACGAAAAAACTTCGGTTACTTTATTATTTCTTGGCGTCTTTCGGTCTCTTTGCGCCGTATTTGGAACGAGCCTGTCTTCTCTTTGCAACGCCTGCGGTATCAAGAGTACCTCTTACGATGTGGTATCTGGTACCAGGTAAATCCTTTACTCTTCCTCCACGGATCAGAACAACGCTGTGCTCCTGAAGGTTATGACCTTCTCCCGGAATATAGCTTGTTACTTCGATTCCGTTGGAAAGACGTACTCTGGCGATCTTTCTCAGTGCAGAGTTAGGCTTCTTCGGTGTAGCAGTCTTAACAGCTGTACAAACGCCTCTCTTCTGCGGAGAATTGGAATCCGTAGCTTTTTTCTTTAAAGAGTTATAGCTCTTTAACAGAGCCGGTGCTGTAGATTTTTTTACAGATGTCTCTCTTCCTTTTCTAACTAACTGATTAAATGTGGGCATCCTGTTCACCTCCTGTAATATTCAGTCGCAGGGCATCCTGCTTCCGTTGACACGGCTGCTGATTCAGTCTTTGCTGAATTTATGCGCACATGAAAAACATGCATTCTCACGCACACTAAATTATTATACGGACCCGACAAAATCTTGTCAAGGTCTTTTTTATTATTCTATTGTTAAAATCTGCTCCTCTTGTCTTTCGTTTTTATTCGTGCTAAACTTACGTTAAAAGAATAGAATAAGGAGGAATGAGTATGACCTTAAACCAGCTGAACTATGTTATCGAAGTTAACAAATGCGGTACAATCAACAAGGCTGCCGCCAATCTCTTTACCTCTCAGTCTGTTCTTTCCACCTCCATACGAAATCTGGAAGCGGAACTGGGAAGAGATATTTTCATCCGTTCCCCCAAAGGTGTAACCCCGACTCCCTTCGGGCATACATTTCTGAATTACATTATTCCTATTCATCATCAGCTGAAGCAGTTGGATGATATGATCGAAAAAAACACCTCCTACGGACATGCCTTTTCCATAGCATCCAATGGCTTTTATTTTATAAATAATATCTGTTCTGAGCTTTACCATAGATACAAAAATGAAGGAATTCATATAAAGCAGTATGATGCCTTCGGAAATGAGATCATGTCCATGGTGTCCCGCAATATTGCCGAGATTGGCCTGCTCCGTATCTGGGACTGCTATGACTCTCTCATGTCCCGGCAGTTTGACACTCTCCACCTGGATTTTCTTCCGATCACAACACTCAACATCGGTATTACGATCGGACCCACGCATCCTCTCTTCACATATCCGGAAGAATCCATTGATCCGGAGCTTCTGGCTCCATATCCGGCTGTCATGTATGAGCATCTGGACTCGGGACCCTATGCGGATATTTACAAAAGGCTGCACCTTCCGGCGACAAAGAACAGGATCGTTACTTCTTCACGGGCTGCGATCTATGAAACACTGGATGACACGGATGCGTATTTTCTGAATTCCTATTATAATGAATATTATCCATCCGGCTGTCCTGCACATGTTACACGTACACTCCTGTTAAAGGACTGCACGATCCATTCAAAAATCGGATGGATCATTAACAGAGATAACCCGCCGGGCAAGCTGGCCATAGAATGTATGGAAATTCTCGGACGCAAATTCCCCGAATCTGCCAGATACGCCGCACAATATAAAAAGTCCTGATATAATAAAAGCAACACATCACGGTCGGTTCAGGCCTTCCATGTTATGTTGCTTTTTGTTTACTGTTCCTTTTTCAGCATTCTGCCCCGGCGGATATCACAAAATACCCCATCGTCTACAGCAAGCTCTCCACCCACCAAAACACAGGATATTCCCTGCGGCTGTTTCCATGGCTCCATATAACTTCCGGTCTCACGGATCGCAGCCGGATCCCATACCGTAATCTCTGCTGCTGCGCCTTCCCTGAGGATTCCCCGGTTTCCGAGCCCAAATACCTCTGCCGGCAGGGCGGTCATTTTACGCACAGCCTCTTCTACGGGAAGAAGCTTTTCCATCAAAATATAATGTTCCAGATACCGGGGAAATGCCCCGTAATTTCTGGGATGTGGTTTTCCTTCTGCTGTAAACCCGGTATATTTTCTTGCAAAAGCATCTGTTCCAAGCATGCAGAGCGGATCTTTCATAAAGATTTTCAAATCCGTTTCACATGCCGCTTCATATATCATGGATGCCTGCCCTCTTGTTTCCTGAAGCACGAGAAGTATTGCCTCTTCATGGGATATTCCTTTCTTTTCTGCAATTTCCGAAAGGGTATGTCCCTCATATTCCTCCAGGCCGCAGGCGGCAGATACACGAATCGCATCGGCGCCATAGTTCAGATACATATTATCCCAATCAGAACGTCTCAGTCCTTCCTTCAGTTCTTTCAGCAGTTCCTTCCTTGATGTGATATCCGAAAAATTCTCTACTCCTTTTTCCAGCATGGCAGGAGGAAGCAGCGTTTTGAAGCTGCAGGAGCCGGCCGTGTATGGATAAACATCAAAGGTTACCGGAACCCCTCTTTCATTGGCCCGGTGTATCAGCTCCAGACATTCCTCCGCTCTTCCATGATTTTTCTTTCCCGTCACCTTCAGATGAGAAACATGTCCCCGGCATCCGCTTTTTTCTGCGATCTCAATCACTTCACGAATGGAATCCAGTATCTGATCACTTTCATTTCTCATATGAGAATTATAGATTCCCCCATATGGAGCCATCGCCCTGCTAAGTTCGATCAATTCCTCTGTATCTGCAAAGCAGCTCGGCACATAAGTAAGTCCGGTAGAAAGGCCAAAGGCACCTGCTTCCATGCTTTCCTTAAGCATGCCTTTCATAACATCCATTTCTTTTGCAGTCAGGCGGCGGTCTTCATACCCTGCCGCCGCGATGCGAAGGGCGCTGTTTCCAACAAAAGCTGCCATGTTGGTAGTGTTTCCCTGGCGGTTGATCTGATCCATATAATCCTGAAACGTCCGGGGCATCAGCTCCGGTGCACCTTTTATCTGATAGGGCATTCGTTCTCTGTATTCTTTCAGGTGTCCTGCCCCTACCGGTGCCTGACATTCTCCGCACAGACCGCATACATCTGTGGTGACTCCCTGCATTAATTTTGCCTCCGCATCCGGAACAAAGGCCGCATACGTATCTGTATGGCAGTGGGAATCAACAAAGCCGGGGGATACATACTGACCCCCGGCATCTATGACCCGCAGCGAATCATCGGTGATATTGGCTGCGATTCGGACGATCCTTCCGTCCTTTATCGCAATGTCTGCCTTTTCGGCTTCTGCCCCCGTTCCGTCTATTACCGTTCCATTTTTAATAAGAACATCAATCATTTGGCAAAGCCTCCATTTTACGTATCATACCTTTTATACAATTCATATATATCGGAAGAGAAGATATTTCGACATATTCCTGCGGGCCATGATGTCCATAGCCGCATGGACCAAATTCCACAGACGGTATCCCATGTTCCTGAAAGAACATCGTGTCCGCGGCCCCATGCTGTCCAATGCGCACGCAATCCCTGTTCGAAGCCTCAGCCACAGCATCCGTCAGGCAATTCAGAAGAACATCATCCTCCTCAATGACAACAGCAGGCTTACAGAGCATCAGGTCCAGCTTCATATCCTGATCAAGAGCCTGAATCTCCTGAAGCATTGCATTCGTATCTTCCCCGGGAAGGTAACGGATATCGATCACCATTTCCGCATCCTCCGGCACCTGATTCATCACAGTTCCTCCGCTGAGCCTGGACAGATTCACGGATGCCTGCTCAAAATAGGCATTGCTTCGCTTTGCGAAGGGAAGCTGTTCTATCTTTCTGTAAATGTCAACCGCCTTAAGAAGTGCATTTTCTCCCTGCCACGGTCTGCTGGAATGAGCGGCATGTCCCCTGATATTGCTCCGAAACCGAAATACACCTTTGGACATTACAGATACTGCCAGATTCGTCGGTTCCCCGCAGATTCCGAAGTCACCCGTCACACCGTGATCCAGCATATAACCCGTACATGCTTCTCCATCGGTTTCCTCTGTTGTCGACAATGTCAGACAGACTCTTATATGCGGCGGATTTTTTGCAAGCTCAGTCATCAATACCAGCATAACAGCGCAGGACGCGAGCATATCATAGGTCCCGCGCCCAAAAAAACGGTCTCCCTCCACATAAGGTTCATACTGTTCTTCACGTCCTTCCACAACATCCAGATGTCCGTTCAGAATCAGCACTCCGGAACCACTTCCGAGCTTTGAAATTACCATCTTATGCCCATTATTTTCAATTATCTCCACAGCCAGACCGTTTTTGCTTAAATATTCCGCCGCCAGTTCCGCATTGGCATTAGCTCCATGTGCCGTATATGCCCGATTACGGATCATCTGTGCTGTAAGTTCAAGAATTTTTTCTACCTGACCATCCATTTTGTCTCTCCTGCTATATACCAAGAAGCTTCCGCATCTTATCACTGCAGGCCTCCTGCATTAACTCTCTTGATTCATATGCACTATACGAATCCCATATCCCCATGTCTCTGACAGAATCAAGCTCCAACGGAAGGTTCTCGCTGATATATACCGCATTTATTTCATACATATCCCGGCCTGCACGCTTTTTCAGCAATTCTGCCATAGCATCTGCAAAATTCTCAAGGCCGCCCCGGACCGCATCTCTTCCTGCATCTCCCAAATATTCCTGGGCATATTTCAACAGATAATAGTATAATTTGATGGAAAGGAGAGCAAAACCTTTCTTGCCGTTCACTTCCTGCTCCGGAAAATCCGGCTTCTGATAGTCTGGGTCATATTCTTCAAAACAGATCGGGCGCAATTCTTCCTTCACATCCTGAGGGCGGAGAATCACATTGAAATCACAGTATTCATCCCCCTCCTGAGTCAGGGTTTTCGAAAGATTTACAAGCGACTGATCAAACGCATAATGGCTGTAACAGGCAGGATGAAATTCCTCACAATATATACGGCCAATTTTCATCCACCCATATTCCTTCCAAATATCTGCCATCGGACATACAAGGGTATGTGACACTCTCTCTGTGGGTTTAATTTCCTGCAGTTCCCTTCGAAATCTAGGATCTCCCGGAAGATCATGATATAACGTAAACAGATTCAGCATATTGATCTTGGCATTTACCGCAAGATGTTTTGCTCGAGTGGTTTCCGCGCGGTCATAACCAAACTGTCGTGTCGCCTCTCTCACGGCTGCCTCTCCGTCCACACCGCATGTTTCAATGATGTTTCCTGCGACAAATCCGTAAAGCAGCGTATACGCATCTCCCAGATTCATCATACATTTCTGTTCATATGTATACATAGTTTTCCTCCGTTAACCCAGCTTCAAATTCTTATTTAATACATCAAGAAAATTTCTGCAGAACAGCTTCTGTGCCTCTTCTGCTCCCGGACCATCCCAAAGCGCATCCTCTGCTTCCGGTCCGATCGGAAGATTGCGATGAACAAACTCTCCGGTGCATGCATTCAAGGTTGCTTCTGCATGCCACAGCATAAGCTCTGTCATCCGTTCTGCCAGCTTCCTGAGTCCGATCGCAACTGCACATCTTCCTTCTTCTCCAAAAGCCTCCACGGCCTCTTTGGTAAGCCAGGTCATATACGAAGTACACTGCTCCTGCATAAGTGTTCTGAAATCTTTTTTTGAAATCTCTGCCTTTGGCCCATCAATGCCATAGCCGGTAAAGCAGCGGTCTCTTTTCTCCTTCGGAGTATTCGCCATACGAAAATATGCAGAAAATCTGCAGTGATTATCCGGCCGTGTTCCATTTGTCCTGCTGCAGGTCAGCTTCTTTGTCAGGTTCACCTGACCGGCGCCCTCTGTAAATCCGGCCACGAGCCCTCTCTGATTTTCTTCACAGTAATACATGCCCAGATCATTACAGCCCTCGTGCTGCCAAATGAGTGCCATAGGACATGTATAAACTTCCCACAGACGGATTTCTTCCCCTTCTTTCAGGATCTGCTGGCGGACTCTTACGTCCGCGCTGCAGGCATTCTCTCCTGCATACAAATTCTGGAGATTAGCCTTGATTCCGGCTGCTTCGTACTCTTTCCGCAGCCTTTTCCCCTTTTCTACTGACATATTGCGCACTGCCGCTCTTATTACACCTTCAGCGCCTCTTCCACATACTTCTTTCAGGCTTTTTCCCGTCTCGATATACAGATATGTCCAGAAATCCTGCTGATTCTGAAGATCGATCTCACGTATTGTGTTCATACAGTTCTCTTCCTTCCTAATGATCTCTTAACAGACAGGATACAAAGTGTCCCGGCCGTATTTCTTTTAATTCAGGTTCTACATGAAAGCATCTCTCTGTCGCATACGGACACCGGTTCGCAAATCGGCAGGCTTTCGGAGGATTGATGGGAGAGGTGATCTCACCCTTCATAATAATCCTTTCACGCCTGTTATGAAGACTTGGTATGGGAATCGCAGACAGCAGTGCCTCCGTATATGGATGCGTGGGATTCGCAAAAAGCTCATCGGCAGGCGCTTTTTCAATCAGTTTTCCCAGATACATTACCGCAATATCATCGGAAAAATGATGCACAACCGAAAGATCATGGGTAATAAACATATAGGTCAGTCCCAGATTATCCTGAAGGTCCTCCATCAGATTCAGAATCTGTGCCTGGATGGAAACATCCAGTGCAGATACCGGCTCATCACACACAATAAACTTAGGATTTACCGCCAGTGCTCTTGCAATACCGATACGCTGTCTTCTTCCTCCATCCAGCTCATGCGGATAGGCATGATACAGACGGGGTGCCAGTCCTACGGTCTCCATCAGTTCCATGACCCGCTCTTCCCGTTCTTTTTTGTCTGTGATAATGCCATGCAGGCGAATCGGTTCTTCAATGGCCTGGCTTACTGTCATACGCGGATTCAGGGAAGAAAAAGGATCCTGAAAAATGATCTGCATTTTTGTTCGCATCTTTCTAAGCTCTTCGGCGTTTAACCCGGCCACATCCACACCGTCAAACGTGACTCTTCCGGCCGTGGGCTCCAGCAGTCTTAAGATTGCCCGGCCGGTAGTGGATTTTCCGCATCCCGACTCTCCTACCACTCCCAGGGTCTTCCCCTCTTCAATGGTAAAGCTCACATCATCCACCGCATGGAGGATACCCTTTTTGGTCGGGAAGTATTTTTTCAAGCCCTCAACTTCTAACAGTACTTTACTCATTCTTCAGCACCTCCCCCTTCTGAATATCATTTTCAGAATACAGATGACATTCCACATAATGGGTATCATTTCTCCAGAATCTGGGCGGTTTCACTTTCTCACACTGTTCGGTTGCATATGCACATCTGGTACAGAATGCGCAGCCCTCCGGAAGATTGCTGGGATCCGGCATCAGCCCCTTGATAGGTTTCAGCCTCTGGCTTCTGTCTTCCATGTTCGGAAGGGAATCAAAGAGCCCCCTCGTGTATGGGTGGCGCGTATTATCAAAAATATCTTCCAGCGTTCCATGCTCCACCACATGTCCCGCATACATTACGGATACCTCATCACAGATTTCTGCCACGATACCGAGATCATGGGTTATCATAACCATAGATGTGTTATATTTTTCTTTCAGGGCCTTCATCATTTCAAGAACCTGTGCCTGAATCGTCACATCCAGCGCAGTGGTAGGCTCATCGGCGATCAGGACATCCGGCTGACAGGCAAGTGCGATCGCAATTACTACTCTCTGCTTCATTCCGCCGGAAAACTGATGTGGATATTCACTTCCCCGTTCTCCCGGAATGCCTACCATCTCCAGCATCTGGCGAGCCTTTTCCAAAGCCTCTTTCCGATTCACTTTATTATGGGTACGGATCACCTCGGAGATCTGCTCTTCTACCGTAAGTACCGGGTTCAGTGAAGTCATCGGATCCTGGAAAATCATGGACACTTCTTTTCCCCGGATTTTCCTGAGCTCTTTTTTGTTCATTTTCAGAACATCCCTGCCATTGAGAAAAATGCTGCCCCTTTCAACAATTCCCGGCGGATTCGGAACCAGTCCGAGGACCGCAAGTCCTGTTGTAGTCTTGCCCGCACCGGTCTCCCCCACAAGCCCAAGAGCTTTTCCTTTTTCCAGCTTCAGATCCAGACTGTTTACAGCATGTACGACTGAATGCTGCGTTTTATAGACCACTTTCAGATCTTCTATATTTAAAGCATATTCTTTTTCCATCGTATCCACACTCCTCCTACTTCAGTCTCGGATCCAGGGCATCACGAAGTCCGTCGCCCAAAAGATTCAGTGCAAGAACCGTCAGCATGATTGCAAGGCCCGGAATAACAGAAAGATAGCTGTGATCACGGATCAGGCTTCGTCCTGCTGCCAGAAGTCCGCCCCACTCCGGTGCCGGAGCCTGTACACCCATACCAAGGAAAGAAAGCGCTGCCGTATTATAAATAGCCGTCGCAATACGAAGCGTAACCTGAACAATGATGGGGGCCATGCAGTTCGGAAGAATATGTTTCGTAATGATCGTAAAATGATTTGCCCCGATCGCCCTTGCAGCTTCCACATACTCAACATCACGCACAGTGATCACAGAGCCTCTGACAAGGCGTGCAAAAATCGGGATCGAAGATGCGGCCAGAGCCAGCGCAAGGTTCTGCGTGTTGGGGCCAAGGGCTGCAACGATTACGATTGCAAACAAAGTCATCGGGATTGCAAGAAGGATATCTGTAATACGCATGATGATGTCATCAATCATACCTCCGAAGTAACCGGAAATTGCTCCAAGAACACCTCCGACAGCCAGAGAGATCGCAACCGATGTAAAGCTCACCACCAGAGACATACGGCTTCCATGCACAATACGCGCAAGAAGATCTCTTCCAAATTCATCCGTACCAAAAGGATGGGCCATACAGGGATGGATCAAGCGATCTTGAATATTCTGCGCGATCACCTGTGTATCATAGTCATATAAAAAGTCGGCAAAAATTGCCATCAGTACCAGTCCGACCATAAAAACAAGTCCGAACATGGCACCTTTATTTTTCAAAAGCCTTTTCCATGTATCCCAGGCAAGGCTGTTCTTTTTCTGAACTTCTTTGTTTGTATCGACTGTTCCGTTCATGACTTTGCCTCCTCCTTTAGTGATACATAGTTCTGACACGAGGGTCAATAAGACCATACAGCAGGTCCACCACAAGGTTTACAATAGAAAAACCGATACTTAAAATAACAATACATCCAAGTACTGTCGGCACATCTCTGGCATTTACAGCCTCTACCATCAGACGGCCCAGTCCCGGCCAGGCAAATACGGTTTCCGTCAATACTGCGCCGCCAAGCAAACCTCCCAGCTGTACTCCGACGATAGTAACTGTAGGAATCAGTGCATTTCGAAAAGCATGATGGCTGATTACTTCCTGCTCACTGATACCTTTGGATCGTGCGGTACGGATATAATCCTGCCGGATCGTCTCAAGCATGGAGGATCGGGTCGTACGTGCGATAGCCGCCATATTCATGAAGCCGATGGCTATAGCCGGAAGCACATAGGAGCGCCAGCCATCATTGGCTCCCTGAACCGGAAACCATTTCAGCTGCAGGGAAAACTTAAGCATCAGCATCAGCGCCAGCCAGAAAGCCGGCATGGAAATACCGATCAGTGATACGACCATACTTGCATTATCAAACAAGGTTCCCTGCTTTACCGCAGCAAGGACACCCAGCGGTATCGCGATCAAAATCGAGACAATCGCCGACACGAAGGCAAGCTTAAAGGTTGCAGGTACACGGGTCATCACTTCATCCACCACAGGACGGTTGTTTTTATAAGAGGTTCCCATATCCCCTTTGCAGAGATTGATCATATACCGGCCATACTGCACCAGGTAATTATCATTCAGCCCCATCTCCTCCCGCAGTGCCTCTACCGCCTCCGGAGTTGCATTATCCCCCAGAATCATCCTTGCAGGATCACCAGGCGCCATTTTCA
Source organism: Lachnospiraceae bacterium (assembly GCA_022763925.1). Lineage (GTDB taxonomy): Bacteria > Bacillota > Clostridia > Lachnospirales > Lachnospiraceae > JAGTTR01. Next base: position 23,962 of record JALERW010000035.1, on the reverse strand, counting down.
TGATCATAAATACAATAAATGTGATTCCAATAACGACTGGAATCATAGCGAGAATTCTTCTTGTGATATATTTAAGCATACATTCTCCTCCTGCTGCTTGAAATCAAGAAAGGTTATCTGAGGAGCAGATAACCTTTCATAAGTCACATTATATTCATCCTGTTCAACTATTCCCAGTACATCATATTATAATCTGCATATCCTGTAGCACTTAATACCACACCTTTAAGATCTGCATCATGTGCTCTGAGCCACCTGGACTGATATAAGGAAATCTGCGGAGAACACTGATTAACAGCTTCTACGATTTCAGCAATTTTTTCTGCGCGCTCTGCATCATCAAGGGTTGCCTTTGCCTCTGCTACCAGTGCATCGATTGCCGGATCATTAACAGCACCCGGATACTGCTGACGTCTCTCAGAGTGATAACGCTGTACATAAGTCAGAGCATTTGACGGTGACCAGGAAGCGATCAGACCTGTGTAATCACCGATTGCCCAACAATCGAAATAAGTAGCTGTATCCATGGATTCAACAGTTACATTAATACCCAGCTGTGCAAGATTGCTCTGGATAATCGTTGCAATTGCCACTCTCGTCTCGTTTGTCACAAGAATCGGAAGTTCAACTGTGCTCGGATCTCCTCCCCAGGCTTCCAGATATTCCTTGGCCTTATCAAGATTATATTCAAGAGCACCTCTGTCTGTAGACTCCACATAGCCCTGGGAAATAGCAGAATAGTTTACTACGCCGTATCCATTCAGCGCACCTGCAATGATGTCTTCTCTGTTGATGGCACATGCAATTGCATTTCTCAGGTTCGGATCGTTAAAGGGCTCTTTGTCCACATTGAGGAAAAAGATTACGTTATCCACACTGTCAACCTCTTCCACAACGATATCATCATTTTCTAACAGAGTAGCTGCATCTGCACCTGCGATCTCCCAGACGAAATCAACCTCACCGGCTTCCAATGCGATGGCACGGGAAACACCCTCCGGAATAATGGTAAATACAAGGTTTTTGATCTTTGCTGCACGCTCTGTATCAAAATACTCTTCATTTGCTTCAAATGTAAGGCTTGTTCCGGAAATCCACTCTTTTAATTTATAAGGACCTGTTCCGATCGGCTCCTCATTAAAATCATGTCCGGACGCAATCAGCTCGCTGGGAAGGATCCAGTTGAAGTGATAACCAAGGTCATAAAGAAGTCCTGCATACGGCTCTACAGTTGTAATCTTAACCTCATAATCAGAAACAGCTTCCACGCTCTTTAACTGATTCGTATATGTAACAGAAGACGGAATGGACTTTGCATACTCCAGGGATGCTACTACATCCTCTGCCGTAAAATCAGAACCATCATGGAACTTAACACCTTCCTTTAATTTAAAGGTCCATTCAACATCATTTTCCACAGAATACTCTGTTGCAAGATCCGGTACCGGCTGAAGCGTTTCATTATCGATTCTCATCAGTCCATTATATGTCAGCATATTCATGCCTACAGAGATAAGGGAATCATGATCACAGGTGGTCAGTGACGGAGGTTCGCTTGTCAGCGCCACTCTCAATGTGTCCTTGTCTTCAGTTGCTGTTTCTGCTTCTGCGTTATCTTTTGTCTTATCTGCTGAGCTGTTGGAAGATCCACAGCCTGCAAGAAGGCCTAAAGCCATAACGCTAACGAGCAGCATGGAAATAATCTTTTTCATACGCTCACCTCTCTAATTGGTTTTTTTCAGTAACTTTGCTTTATCTTATCACAGTGTTAATCCGGAGTGATAATACAAAAGTAAAATATCAGTTATCGTTTTTTTATATAACTCTTTATAGTTATTCGTTTTTAAACGACAACAGACCCTCTGACAGAAAAAGAGCAAGCATTATAATACATGCACCCAGAAAAAATCTCATACTTACCTTTTCCCTCAGTACCAGCACAGACCCCAGACAGCCGAACACACTCTCAAAGGAAAGGATCACCGCACTGGTCGTTGTGCGCACATATTTCTGTCCGTACAGACTGCAAAGATAGGGTAAAATGGTAGCTGCAACAGCAAGATATGCCACACCCTTCAGATCACTGATTCCGATCCCGGCAGGAAATGCGGACGTCAGAGCCGCTACTGTAAGAGCGATCAGTCCGCCTGTGGCAAGCTGCACCATGTTCAGCAGCAGAGAACTTTCCTTTTTTGCATACAACGATCCGTAGACCACATGAATGGCATAGAACAGTGCACTTCCGGCTGTCAGAAGCTCCCCAAGCCCAAGTGCTTCGCTCCCTCCTTCCAGAAGAATCAGAGAAATGCCTGCCAGGCATACCAAAGATGCAGCAAAATCCCGGGGCTTTGGACGTTTCTTTTTAATCATCCAATACGCTGCAGGAATAAAAATGATGTAGGCAGCTATGATAAAGGAAGACCTGGATGCCGTGGTATATTTCAGTCCCGCGGTAAACAGATAAAATTCCGCATACAGAATTACGCCCATCCAGACACCATGCTTCAGTATGTCGACAGTCATGTGCCTCCACTCTCTGATACAGATCAGATTGATCAGCACACCGGCCATTCCAAACCGCAGGCCAACAAGCCAGGCAGCCGGAAACACATCCACATCCGTCTTCATCACCACATATGCTGAACCCCAGGTAAATGCCGCCAAAAAAAGAGCGGCGATTCCGAATATATAATTTCTGTCTCGTTTCATTGTTTTCACCGTACCATAACCGCAGAAACCCAAACATAAAAGAGGACGGGACATTTTTACAAACATCCCGTCGACCTTTTATCCGGCCTGCGCCGTTTTTCTTAAACAGAATACCTTTTATTCTTCCTCGGTGTCCTGTATTTCCTCTGCTGTCTCCTGCTCTTTTGGTTCATCCGAAAGGGCATCCAGCACATCGTCATCCACAATTTCACCTACGATCAGATCATCATCCGCGATTTCATCCAGATCCTCGGAGAATTCCAGCTCATCGAATTCATTCATATCCGTATCCAGCTTTACATTGCGGTAACGCTTCATACCGGTTCCTGCCGGAATCAGCTTACCGATAATGACATTCTCCTTCAGACCGATCAGAGGATCAACCTTACCCTTGATGGCAGCTTCCGTCAGGACCTTGGTGGTCTCCTGGAAGGATGCTGCCGACAGGAAGGAATTGGTTGCCAGCGCTGCCTTGGTAATACCAAGCATGATCTGTTTTCCTTCTGCAGGCTCCTTGCCTTCTGCCGTCAGCTGCTCATTGATCTCTTCGAAGTCCAGCGCATCTACCAGGGTTCCCGGAAGGAACTCCGTGTCTCCGCTCTGTTCAATCCTGATCTTCCGGAGCATCTGGCGCACAATAACCTCAATGTGCTTGTCGCTGATATCAACACCCTGCAGGCGGTATACACGCTGTACTTCCTGAAGCATGTAATCCTGCACGGAGCGAACACCCTTGATCTTCAGAATATCATGAGGATTTACGCTACCCTCTGTCAGTTCATCACCGGCTTCAAGCACCTGTCCGTCCTGAACCTTGATTCTGGATCCGTAAGGAATCAGATATGCTTTCATTTCACCGGTCTCATTGTTACTTACAATAACCTCACGTTTCTTCTTCGTATCTTTAATCGTGGCCACACCGGCAAATTCGGTAATAATTGCAAGTCCCTTCGGCTTTCTTGCCTCAAACAGCTCCTCGACACGGGGAAGACCCTGTGTGATATCGCCGCCGGCAACACCGCCGGTATGGAAGGTTCTCATGGTCAGCTGGGTACCGGGCTCACCGATGGACTGCGCTGCAATAATACCTACTGCCTCACCTACCTGAACCGCCTCACCAGTCGCCATGTTGGCTCCATAGCATTTTGCGCAGATTCCGTTATGACACTTACAGGTCAGGATTGTACGGATCTTTACCTTTTCCACACCGGTCTTGATGATTCTCGCGGCACGCTTCGGTGTAATCATGTGATTCCTCTTCACAATCACTTCACCGTTCTCATCATAAATCGTCTCACAGGAAACCCTTCCGGTGATACGGTCCTGAAGGCTCTCTATCTCTTCTCTTCCGTCACGGAAATCTTTTACCTCCATGCCCGGAATTTCTTCCTTGCCTGCACAGCAGTCTGTCTCCCGAATGATCAGCTCCTGAGATACATCAACCATTCGTCTGGTCAGGTAACCGGAGTCTGCCGTACGAAGAGCGGTATCAGACAGTCCTTTACGTGCTCCGTGTGCGGACATGAAGTATTCCAGTACGTCAAGACCTTCTCGGAAATTGGACTTGATCGGAAGCTCAATGGTATGACCGGTTGTATCCGCCATCAGTCCTCGCATGCCTGCCAGCTGCTTGATCTGCTTATCGGAACCACGGGCTCCGGAGTCTGCCATCATGAAAATGTTGTTGTACTTATCCAGTCCGTCCAGCAGAGCCTTGGTCAGAGCATCATCCGTCTCTTTCCAGGTCTCAACGACCTCTTTATAACGCTCCTCCTCCGTGATCAGACCACGCTTGAAGTTTCTGGTGATCCGGTCTACGGTATCCTGCGCCTGCTGAATCATCTCCGGCTTCTGCGGCGGCACCGTCATATCAGAGATGGATACGGTCATGGCCGCTCTTGTGGAATATTTATAACCCATGGCCTTAATATCATCCAGAACCTCTGCGGTCTTGGTCGCTCCATGGTTGTTGATAACCTTTTCAAGGATCTGCTTTAACTGCTTCTTGCCGACCAGGAAGTCAACCTCCAGCTTCAGCTCGTTGCCCGGAATGCTCCGGTCCACGAAGCCCAGATCCTGAGGAAGGATCTCGTTGAAAATCAGCCGGCCGGTTGTCGATTCAATAATATCATGAAGCTCGGTTCCATCCGGCATTTTCCTGGATACACGAACCTTGATTCTGGAATGAAGGGTCACAACCCCGTTCTCATATGCAAGAATCGCCTCATTGACGCTCTTGAAGAACTTGCCCTCACCCTTGTCTCCCGGACGCTCCTGGGTCAGATAATAAATACCGAGAACCATATCCTGGGAAGGTACTGCCACCGGTCCGCCGTCAGACGGCTTCAGCAGATTGTTGGGGGACAGCAAAAGGAAACGGCATTCTGCCTGAGCCTCTACAGACAGCGGCAGATGCACAGCCATCTGGTCTCCGTCGAAGTCCGCATTATAAGCGGTACAAACCAGCGGATGAAGCTTGATTGCCTTACCTTCTACAAGGATCGGCTCAAAGGCCTGGATACCAAGTCTGTGCAGTGTAGGAGCACGGTTCAGCATAACCGGATGCTCTTTGATCACATCCTCCAGCACATCCCATACCTCCGGCTGGAGACGCTCTACCATTTTCTTCGCATTCTTAATATTATGAGAGGTTCCGTTTGCCACCAATTCCTTCATAACGAAGGGCTTGAACAGCTCAATTGCCATCTCCTTAGGCAGACCGCACTGATAAATCTTCAGTTCCGGTCCTACAACGATAACGGAACGTCCGGAATAGTCTACACGTTTACCAAGCAGGTTCTGACGGAAACGTCCGGATTTACCCTTCAGCATGTCAGACAGGGACTTCAGGGCACGATTGCCCGGGCCGGTTACCGGTCTTCCTCTTCTGCCATTATCAATCAGCGCATCCACCGCTTCCTGAAGCATACGCTTCTCGTTCCGGACAATGATGTCCGGAGCTCCCAGCTCCAGAAGTCTTGTCAGACGATTATTGCGGTTGATAATTCTTCTGTACAGATCATTCAGATCACTGGTTGCAAAACGTCCGCCGTCCAGCTGTACCATAGGACGAAGATCCGGGGGGATCACCGGGATGACATCCAGTATCATCCACTCCGGCTTATTGCCCGATCCGCGGAAGGACTCCACAACCTCCAGGCGCTTAATAATTCTTGCCCGCTTCTGTCCGGTGGAATTCTTAAGCTCTGCCTTCAGGGCTGCCGCTTCCTTTTCCAGGTCAATGGCCTGCAGAAGCTCTTTGATGGACTCTGCGCCCATTCCCACACGGAAATCATTTCCAAGCTCTTCTCTCGCCTTCTGATATTCCTGCTCAGACAGCACCTGCTTATACTGCAGGTTTGTCTTTCCCGGGTCCAGAACGATGTAGGAAGCAAAATAGAGAACCTTTTCAAGCGTCCTGGGGGACAGATCCAGAATCAAGCCCATTCTGCTGGGGATTCCTTTAAAATACCAGATATGGGATACCGGGGCTGCCAGCTTGATGTGCCCCATACGTTCTCTGCGGACATTTGCCTTGGTCACCTCTACACCGCAGCGGTCGCAGACAACGCCTTTATATCTGATTTTCTTATATTTACCACAATGACATTCCCAGTCTTTGCTCGGTCCGAAAATCCGTTCGCAGAACAGGCCGTCTTTCTCCGGCTTCAGCGTTCTGTAATTGATGGTTTCCGGTTTCTTAACCTCTCCTCTGGACCATTCCAGTATCTTCTCCGGAGAAGCAAGACCGATTTTGATGGCATCAAAGGTCATCGGCTGGTATGCTTCATTATTGTTTGTTTCCGGCATTTACGGCACTCCCTTCTACTCTTCGTCAAATGAATCGTCAAAATCCAGCATGTCTTCGTCGTCATCGGCGGCATCTTCTTCCACATCCACGAGCTCATCCCCATCAAATTCCTGTTTGGAGAATCCATAATCATTATAAGACTCGTTGTCATAATTGAAGCCTCTGTCACCCTCAATGATCGAATGAAGATCTGTCTCGCCATAATCAATGGTTTCCATGATTTCCACTTCTGTGTTGTCATCGCGAAGGACACGCACATCCAGTCCGAGAGACTGCAACTCCTTCAGCAGCACCTTGAAGGATTCCGGAATACCGGGCTCAGGAATGTTGTCACCCTTGATGATGGCCTCATAGGTCTTTACACGTCCGATCACATCATCAGACTTCACGGTAAGGATCTCCTGCAGGGTATAAGCTGCGCCGTACGCCTCCAGCGCCCAAACCTCCATCTCTCCGAAACGCTGTCCGCCGAACTGCGCTTTACCGCCCAGAGGCTGCTGTGTTACCAGAGAGTAAGGTCCGGTGGAACGTGCATGGATCTTATCGTCTACCAGATGATGAAGCTTCAGGTAATGCATGTGTCCGATGGTTACCGGGCTGTCGAAATATTCACCGGTTCTTCCGTCACGCAGGCGGACCTTTCCGTCGCGGTTGATCGGAACGCCCTTCCAGAGTGCCCGGTGGGCCTTGTTCTCATCCAGATACTTCAGCACCTCAGGCTTCAGCTCATCACCGTGTTTCTCTACAAATTCCTCCCATTCGAGGTTCACGTAATCGTTCGCCAGGTCCAGGGTATCCATAATATCAATCTCATTTGCGCCGTCAAATACCGGGGTGGAAATATTAAAGCCAAGCGCTTTGGCAGCAAGGCTCAGGTGAATTTCCAGCACCTGTCCGATATTCATACGGGACGGAACGCCCAGAGGATTTAAAACGATATCCAGCGGACGGCCATTGGGCAGGAACGGCATATCCTCCACAGGAAGCACACGGGAGACAACACCCTTGTTGCCGTGACGTCCTGCCATCTTGTCGCCTACGGAAATCTTTCTCTTCTGTGCGATATAAATGCGGACGGACTGGTTTACTCCGGGAGACAGCTCATCGCCGTTCTCACGGGTAAATACCTTTGCATCCACGACAATACCATACTCACCATGCGGCACCTTCAGGGAAGTATCTCTTACCTCTCTTGCTTTCTCACCGAAGATGGCACGCAGCAGACGTTCTTCCGCCGTAAGCTCCGTCTCGCCCTTGGGCGTTACTTTTCCGACCAGGATATCTCCCGCGCGAACCTCCGCACCGATACGGATGACGCCGCGCTCGTCCAGATCCTTCAGGGCGTCATCGCCGACACCCGGAACATCTCTGGTAATCTCCTCCGGCCCAAGCTTGGTATCTCTTGCCTCTGCCTCATATTCCTCGATATGAACGGAGGTATATACATCCTCCTGTACCAGACGCTCACTTAACAGTACCGCATCCTCGTAGTTATAGCCTTCCCATGTCATAAATCCGATCAGCGGATTCTTTCCCAGAGCCAGCTCTCCGTTGGACGTGGACGGTCCATCCGCAATAACCTCTCCGGCCTCAACATGATCTCCCTTGAAGACAATGGGCTTCTGGTTATAGCAGTTGCTCTGGTTGCTTCGAACAAATTTATACAGATGATATACGCTTCTTGTTCCGTCATCATTCTTGATGGTAATCTGATTGGACTCCGAACGCTCTACCGTTCCGGCCTTCTTTGCGAGCACGCATACACCGGAGTCTACAGCCGCCTTGGTCTCCATACCGGTTCCTACCACCGGAGCCTCAGTCATCAGAAGCGGCACTGCCTGACGCTGCATGTTGGAGCCCATCAGTGCACGGTTTGCATCATCGTTCTGCAGGAACGGAATCAAGGCCGTTGCCACGGAAAATACCATCTTAGGGGATACATCCATGTAATCAAACATGGTGCGCTCATACTCCTGCGTCTCATCTTTGTATCGTCCGGATACATTCTTACGAATGAAATGTCCCTCTTCATCCAGAGGTTCATTTGCCTGGGCTACATGATAATTATCCTCTTCATCGGCTGTCATGTATTCCACTTCATCCGTAACTCTCGGATTCTTCGGATCGCTCTTATCCACCTTACGGTACGGTGCCTCTACAAAACCGTATTCATTGATGCGCGCATAGGTTGCCAGAGAGTTGATAAGGCCGATGTTCGGTCCTTCAGGAGTCTCAATCGGGCACATCCTTCCATAATGGGAATAATGTACATCACGAACCTCAAATCCTGCACGGTCACGGGACAGACCTCCCGGTCCCAGTGCGGACAGACGTCTCTTATGCGTCAGCTCACCCAGAGGGTTATTCTGATCCATAAACTGAGACAGCTGGGAGGAACCGAAGAACTCCTTCACTGCTGCGGTTACCGGCTTGATATTGATCAGGGACTGGGGAGAGATCCCCTCCAGATCCTGGGTCGTCATACGTTCTCTTACCACTCGCTCCAGACGGGAAAGTCCGATACGGTACTGGTTCTGAAGAAGCTCACCGACCGCACGGATTCTACGGTTGCCCAGGTGATCGATATCATCGTCATTGCCGATTCCGTATTCCAGATGCATATTATAGTTAATGGAAGCAATAATATCTTCCTTCGTAATGTGCTTCGGAATCAGCTCATGGATATTCTTCCGGATAGCATCCTTAATATCCTCAATGTCACTATTTTCTTCCAGTATTTTTTTCAGCACCGGATAGTATACTAACTCCGTAACACCCACTTCCTTCGGATTCACATCCACAAAGGAAGTAATATCTACCATCATGCTGGAAATTACCTTGACATTGCGCTCCTCTGTTCTGATCCACACAAAAGGAACTGCCGCATTCTGGATATCATCCGCCAGCTCACGGGTCAGGGTAGTACCTGCTTCTGCCAGAATCTCACCGGTGTTCACATCCACAACATCCTCTGCCAGCACCTGGCCGCGCAGACGGTTTCGGAACATCAGCTTCTTATTGAATTTATAACGTCCTACTTTTGCAAGATCATAACGTCTCGGATCAAAGAACATGCTTGTGATCAGGCTCTCTGCGCTCTCCACAGCCAGCGGCTCACCCGGACGTATCTTCTTATATAATTCCAGAAGACCTTCCTGATAATTCTCGGCAGTATCTTTGGTTAAACTTGCAAGGATCTTCGGCTCTTCACCGAATAAATCTATAATCTCCGCGTTGGTTCCAAAGCCCAGGGCGCGGATTAAAACAGTAATAGGGACTTTTCTTGTTCTGTCAACACGAACGTAAAAAACATCATTGGAGTCGGTCTCATATTCCAGCCATGCACCACGGTTCGGGATAACCGTACAGGAATATAAGGTCTTGCCCACTTTATCATGACCGATTGCATAGTATATTCCGGGAGAACGGACAAGCTGGCTTACAATAACACGCTCTGCTCCGTTAATCACAAAGGTACCGTTCTCTGTCATTAGCGGTAAGTCGCCCATGAAAATCTCATGCTCGTTGATCTCGTCGGTTTCCTTGTTATAGAGTCTCACCTTGACCTTCAAAGGTGCAGCATACGTTGCGTCTCTTTCCTTGCATTCCTCAATGGAATACTTCACATCGTCCTCACACAATGTGAAATCCACGAATTCCAGACTTAAGTTGCCGCTGTAATCCGTGATAGGAGAGATATCTTCGAAGACTTCTTTGAGCCCTTCATCCAGAAACAGCTGGTAAGAGTCCTTCTGAACTTCGATCAGATTGGGCATCTCCAGAACCTCTTTTTGTCTGGCATAGCTCATTCTCATACTCTTCCCGGCAGTAACTGGACTGATTCTATTTTTCTCCATTGACGTTCACCCCTTGTTAATTTCTGTATTCTCACAGTGTAGGCATATGCCACCACAATAGTGCACACTACATTGTATCACCAGCTTTTTTGCTTGTCAACAAAAAAATTAACAAACTGCAAAAAAAGTGCTGTCGAAATTCTTCCCTCTTTCGACAGCACAAATACGTGTCAGATCGCTCTTTTCCTTCTGCTGACCGGTGTCCCTCATACCGTGATGTGTGTTTCATTACTGCCATCCGCCACAAAGCACCGCTCTCCCTGATAATCACATCTGGTCAGATATCCGTCCACCTTTGTCCGGACATCCTCCTCACTGATTCCGCAGAAAATCCGTTTTCTTCCGCCGTGCCAGACGACAGCTGTAAAAATTCCATTCTTGCCGTCCTTCATGGACCCACCTCCGTATTTCCATCGTCCAACATCCCGCTTCTACATATCTATTATAACACCTTTTCCGAAACCAGTCATTAATTTTATATTAAATTTAAATTATATTTTTATTCTTTCTGAATATTCTGAAATTATTTTTATGTCTGTGATATATGCTCATCGTTCGATTCTTTTTACGGAAGAACGTTCTCCAGTCCGACTTCAGCATTGTAATAAAATTATAATAATATTTTGTATATATCACCTTCCAAAGCATAAGCAGCATAACCGCCGCCAGCAGTGCACAAAGTCCGTAAAGAATACCGTTTGCAGCCTTTTCATGCCCGCCTTCGAACAGAGGATTCAGAAGCTTGCGAAACCCAAGCGTCACGTAGTACATAAACGGAATAATCATCGGAAGGATATATCTCCCCTGAGGCTGATAATCCACATCATATGCAGCCCAGAGGCAAAGCCAGTTGGGAATCAGAATGCAGGCTATCATGCTCATATGAAACACGATCCTTTTCTTCTGCAATTTTAATGCTTTCCTTTTCCGCATGGGAAAGACTGCAAAAAGAAGGCCCAGTCCAAGTACCGCAAAATAGATCCGGTACATCCAGTCCGGCAAAGGCAGCTTCATGTGTTCAAACATCCCGACAAAGCTTTTGGTCAGCAGGTTAAGATAGTCGCTCTGCCGAAGCATATCAATAATGGAAAATCCCGCATTATGCCAGGTCGGGGCCATAGAAGGCTTCAGATGCTTTGCGGCATACTTTTCGGCATATGCATCCCTGGTCCGAAGTCCAAGGAAATCTCCGTCATAAAGAACAGCACTCCTAATAAACCACCATCCGGCAATCAGAAATGCAATCCCTCCTGCAAGAAAACCCTTTTTCAGCAGCTCCTTCCATTCGATCCGGAGCTTCTTTTCTCTGCGGTCATAATGGATAAAGGAGGACAGAAACACAAAAATACTGCAGAGCAGGAACCCGTAGGCGTCATAATAGGACATGGCACACAGTCCCATACCAACTCCGAGAAAGCAGCAGCTCTTCGTATTCCATCCGCTCTCCAGTCCGATCACCCAGCTGTATACGATCAGAGCGGAAGACATCAGCGCCATGGAATCCACATTCACATAAGTATGCATAAACATGCACTGGGGCAGAAGACAGACCAGAAACGCAAACAAAAGCGCTGTGCTTTTTTCCCGGAACAGCTTTTCCGAAAGCTTCCAGACAATTGCCGCCATCACGACCCCTGTCATCACACTGACCATCCGGGCCGCAATCAGAATCACATACTCACTTGAGGTAAAAAGAGAAACAAAACGCACAAAATACGCCGAAAGAATATATGGCAGAATCGGTTGAAAGCCATAGGAAAACCCCCAGCCGTCCAGCATGATTTCCGGATCTCCCCCGTGAGGCAGCGTTCCATGCTTCACAATATACGCTGTGATTTTGTATCGCTCCGCTTCATCCGGCGGAGCCCCAAATGGCTGCATCATACTCCACGCCAGAAATATTCCAAATAAACATAAGCATAAGCCCCATCGGGCATAATTCCACACTCGGTCTTTCTTCATACGCTTCCCCGTCTTATTCTTATTCCGGTCCGATAACGGCTCCTGTCTTTATTATAAAACAAAAACCCCAGAAAGCAATGCTCTCCGGGGTCTTATCTGTCATCAGAAAATTATTTAAGGGTAACCTTAGCGCCTTCAGCTTCCAGTTTAGCCTTGATGCCCTCAGCCTCTTCCTTGGATGCACCCTCTTTAACGATCTTAGGAGCGCCATCAACGAGGTCTTTTGCTTCCTTCAGGCCTAATCCGGTGATCTCACGAACAACCTTGATAACCTTAACCTTAGCTCCGCCAACCTCAGTCAGCTCAACATCGAACTCGGTCTTCTCTTCTGCTGCTTCTGCTGCTCCGCCTGCTGCTGCAACTACAACACCTGCTGCTGCAGATACGCCAAACTCTTCCTCACATGCTTTTACAAGGTCATTTAACTCTAATACGGTTAACTCTTTAATAGCTTCGATAAACTCAGCTGTTGTTAATTTTGCCATTTCATTTTCCTCCATTTTCTTAATAATTTTTCGTTCCGATTCAGGCTGCGCCTTCAGCCTGCTTTCGTCAAGTGCTCAATGCCTATGCTTCTTTGCTCTCTGCAATCTGGCTGATAACACGTGCAAAGTTTGCGATAGGAGACTGGATGCTTCCAAGTAATTTTCCGAGAAGTTCCTCTCTGGACGGAACGTTGGCGATTGCCTGAATTCCCTTCTCATCGTAGTAGTCGCCTTCTACAATACCAGCTCTTAACTCCAGGCATTTTACTGTCTTAGCGTTCTTCGCAAGAATTCTTGCCGGAGCTGTTGCATCTGTTTTGGAAATTGCAAGTGCATTGGTTCCTTCCAGATGTTTGTCCAGTGCTTCACATGCTGTACCGTCAAATGCGAGTCTCATCATTGTGTTCTTGTAAACCTTGTAAATCACACCGGCTTCTCTCATCTCTTTACGAAGAGCTGTATCCTGTTCCACTGTGATTCCGGAATAGCTTACCAAAACAACGCTTGCTGCATCCTTGATGTTCTCTGCGATCTCGTCAACGATAGGTTTCTTAAGCTCGATCTTTGCCATGATGGTGCACCTCCTTTTAGATTTCTGATGATGTACCGCCGTAAAAAACCTCTTATATCCAAAGACATAAGAGGTTCAAAATCATTCCTATATATAATATGAATGTTTCCTCGGCAGGCGGTTTCACCTTATGCCTTGCGGCACCTGCTGTCTTCGGCAGTCTGGTCAGATTGACCTTGTATAATATAGCATGCCGCAGGCTTCCTGTCAAGATATTATTTCTCTTTTTCCGAAATAAAAGAACAGGCCGGCTGTACGTCTCAGCCGGCCTGTTCTGCATTTTGTATTTATTGGTCTGCAATTAAATTACATTACCTTGATCGGATTGATCTTCACGCCAGGTCCCATTGTGGAAGTAAGCGTGATGCTTCTTAAATACTGTCCTTTAAGAGCAGCGGGTTTTGCTTTGTTAATTGCTCCCATAAGCGTCTGGAAGTTGTCGGATAACTGCTCCTCTGTAAAAGAAGCTTTTCCGAGCGGTACATGAATAATATTGGTCTTGTCTAATCTGTACTCAATCTTACCGGCTTTGATATCCTTAACTGCCTTGGTAACATCCATGGTTACGGTACCAGCCTTCGGGTTCGGCATTAAGCCCTTCGGTCCAAGTACACGACCAAGACGTCCAACAACACCCATCATATCCGGTGTAGCTACTACTACATCGAAATCAAACCAGTTCTCGCTCTGGATCTTGTGTACTAACTCTTCTCCGCCAACGAACTCTGCTCCGGCTGCCTCAGCCTCAGCAATCTTATCGCCCTTTGCGAATACTAATACACGAACCTGCTTACCGGTTCCGTGCGGTAATACAACAGCTCCACGGATCTGCTGATCTGCATGACGGCCGTCACATCCGGTTCTGATATGAGCCTCGATTGTCTCATCAAATTTTGCTACAGCAGATTTCTTCACTAATGCGATCGCATCTGCCGGATCATAAAGGGTTGCACGGTCAATTAACTTTGCAGCCTCAATATATTTCTTTCCTCTTTTCATTCTAAAAACCTCCTAGTGGTAATATCGGGAGTGAACCCTCCCACATGCTCTGTTCTATTAAACTGTGGCCTGCCAATCACTAGTCATCAACAACGGTGATGCCCATGCTTCTTGCAGTACCTGCGATCATGCTCATAGCTGCCTCGATGCTTCCCGCATTTAAGTCAGGCATCTTCATCTCAGCAATCTTCTGAACCTCAGATTTCTTGATGGTTGCAACTTTGTTCTTCTGCGGCACTGCGGAACCGGACTTGATATTGCAAGCCTTCTTTAACAGAACTGCTGCCGGCGGAGTCTTGGTAACGAAGCTGAAGCTTCTGTCCGCATATACAGTAATAACAACCGGGATGATAAGGTCGCCCTTGTCAGCGGTTCTTGCATTGAACTCTTTTGTAAACTGAACGATGTTTACACCATGCTGTCCAAGTGCAGGACCTACCGGCGGAGCCGGTGTTGCCTTTCCGGCCGGAATCTGCAATTTAATATAACCTGTAACTTTCTTTGCCATTTTGGCACCTCCTAAATAATTTCAATCTTGCGCACTGATGAGCTCAGTGCTGCAGCACTGAAAGTGTTGTGGTATTCACGGGGGAATCCCTCCCACTTTGACCTGTTACATCTTTTTAATTTCTGTAAAACTGATCTCGACCGGAGTCTCACGGCCGAATAATTCAACATTGATTGTGACACTCTGCTTGTTCTGGTTGATCGACTGGATAATTCCGACCGTATCCTTCCAGACACCTCCGATGACGGTAACGCTGTCACCCTCCTCAAAGTCCACAACCACCTCGCCGGACGCAATTCCGAGAGGTCTCATCTCCTCTTCTGTAAGCGGTACAGGCTTCGAGCCCGGCCCTACAAAACCGGTAACGCCTCTGGTATTCCTTACCACATACCAGGTATCGTCATTCATGATCATATTGATGAGAACATAGCCGGGAAACATTTTCTTCTGAGCCTGCTTCTTGACGCCGTTCTTCACCTCTACAACATCCTGCATCGGAACCCTTACCTCGAGAATCTGGTCTTCCAGGTGTCTGTTCTCAATGGTCTTCTCAATGTTGGCCTTAACCTTATTCTCATACCCGGAATACGTATGGACTACATACCAGTTTGCTTCTGACATAAAATCACCCTTTGCCTATTCTTCTTACTCAACAGAAACGATCGTCAGCCAATCAGGAAATTAAGGCCGTACTGAATCACCAGATCCAGAACCGCGATAATAATTCCGACTGCAATGGATACCGCAACCACGGCCGTTGTCTCGGTCGCAAGCGTCTTCCGGTCAGGCCAGATCACTTTTTTGAATTCTGCTTTCAGGCCTTTGAACCAGCTTTTCTTGGGGGCTTTCTCTGTCTTTGCAGAATCTCCCATGCTAATCACTCCTTTACCGTATCCAATTACTTCGTCTCTTTGTGCATCGTGTGTCTCTTACAGAATCTGCAATACTTTTTGGTTTCCATTCTGTCCGGATGAGTCTTCTTATCCTTCGTCGTATTGTAGTTACGCTGCTTGCACTCCGTACATGCCAATGTTATTCTCGTACGCACAACTTCCACCTCCGCTTGATTTCTTCTGCGGTCTTTTCCTGCAAAAAGTGGGATGGCCCGTCGGCCATAATTTTAGGCATAAAAAAAAGACCTACTTCCATTCGCCAGATAACTATACCATACAGCATTATAACCAGTCAACCCCTTTTTCGTGTTTCTGCCGGTCTTTCCGCGATTTTCTGTATTTTTTATAATTTTTTTTCAAATACCCGGTTGAGAAAACAACATAAAGCGCTTATACTATTTCTTAAGTCTGACGACGGCAAATCGGAATGCCCGCGTCAAAAGGAGGATTATAACATGGACGATAACAAAAGACGGGTCTACAGTGTGGACGACTACTATCCAAAGCCTTCATCGGAACCCGGGGAAGAGACGGATGAGAACAATTCCTGTGACGCTCCGGATCCTGAAAATACAGAAAACAGCCGAAGGGAGGAGGAGCAGGGCTTTGACATGCTCACATGCCCGAAATGCGGCAATCGGGTATCTGCGGATATGAATTTCTGCAGTCTGTGCGGGTATCATTTTCCGAAATCCCAGGACACTCCCTATCCTCTCAATAATACCAGAATTGACGGATACCTGGTGGACGATATTGCATCCTTTGTGGCAGTCAACCCTTCCACTTATATAAGGAAGTTTCAGAAGGTTTCTGAGGGCAGGATCTCCTTTAACTGGGCGGCCGCCATCTTTTCCAACCGCTGGCTGGCTTACCGGGGCATGTTCCGCACGGCGTTTCTTTTCTCCATTATTGTAAATACTATTTCAGGAATTATTTCCTATATAATTCTCATGATGTTCCAGACCATGGGAACAGAACTCACCGATACCACATCCTCAGAAATATACATGTTTTCCATGATGCTCTCTGTGGCAATCGGACTGATCATGGGACTGATCGGAGATTCTCTCTACTGGAAACGGGCAAGACAGGTCATGGACCGTTACGGCTGCCAGGGCCGCGAACCGGTATCTGACCAGCGCATCGCCAGATCTCTCCGGGCTCTTGGCGGATGCAAGATGGGATATGCTCTGCTGATTATCCTGTTTGACCTTTCCTTCAATGAAATGATCACCTATGTGCTTCAGTATATTTTTTCAAAGATGTAATCCAAATACAGCAGACAGGCCGGCGCTCCAGGGCACCGGCCTGTCATACTATATATTCACTCATTCACATAATCCAGAATTCCCTGTGCGATCCCTTTTGCCAGAAGATTCTGATAGCTGTCTGTCATCAGCTTTCCGCGCTCTGTTCCATCACTCAGATATCCCAGTTCCACAAGCACAGACGGCATGTTTGTCTCTCTCGTCACCACAAAATCCTCCGTTCGCACATCCCGGTCAGAGGCTCCCGTCTGGGTCGTCATCTGATTCATGATCTTTCTTCCGAGGATTCCTCCTTCTGTCTTTTCCGGATCAAAATAAATCTCAATTCCGGATGCCTCCCCCTGCTCCAGATAATTGCAGTGGATACTTACAAATACATCCGCCTCCGCCTGATTCGCCAGCTCAGCCCGGTAATACTTGTCCACGCGGATGTCCTCCTTTCGGGTCATAACCACCTGGCAGTCCGCATTTTCCAGATATTTCTCCACCTTTTTGGCTACAGCCAGATTGATATCCTTCTCCAGGAGCTCCTGATAGCTTGTCCCCTGGTCATTGCCTCCGTGTCCCGGATCCAGGCAGATGACAGGTCCCTGTTTCCCTGCAGCCGCGGCCAAAGCCTCCGGGTTTTCCTTCGCTTCCGCTCCCCCGGTCAGCGATGCATTGGCGCTTTCCGTACTTCCAAAAAATCCGCCCAGGCCGGAAATTCCCTTTCCAAGGAAAAACAGGCCTCCTGCGATGGCTGCTCCCATCAGAAGATAGAGGGCAAGCATAACAGCCGCACGGATCCTCTGCTTCCGCTTTCTTCGCCGGATCCGTTCCCGGCGCATTCGCTTCTGTGATGGAGTCAGGACACGTTCTGTACACGCCGATCTGCCTGCGGATCCTCGGGATCTGCAGCGGGAAGCCGAATCGGGAATATACTCCCGGACATACCGGCCCCCGGAAGGCACATAATCGCTCCCAACTGCCCTCCCCCGGCTTCTCATATCATAAGAATATAATTGTCTGGCCTCATCCATTTCCCGATACATTTGTCAACCACGCCCCGCAGACTCTTTTATCCGGTTCCGTCCCCCCGGACAAATTTACTATATCAGTCAAATGTTTCATTTTAGCCTCTAAATTTCTTAAGTTTTATTAAGTTTTTCTGTAAAAAATATACTATTTAATAATAGACATATGTCTATCCTGATGATATGCTGTTTTTAAAATAATCATCAAAAGAGCATTCTTAAAGAAAGGATGATACCAATGACCGACCGACGCGTCCGCAAAACCCGCACAGCCATCCATCAGGCACTGGCTTCTCTCTTATCAGAAAAAGAGCCCAGGGATATTACCATCCGTGAGCTGTGTGAACGGGCCGATATTAATAAAAGCACCTTCTATCTTCATTTTCATGACATCTATGACTGTACCGATCATTTTCTGGAAGCACTGGCCGAACCAATCACCGAAATCATTTCCGGCTACTCCTATAAAGAGATGCTGACAAAAGCCCCCGAAATGTGGAACCGGGTCCTGGATATCTATCGTCGCGATTTCTCCCTCTACGCGCCGCTTCTGAAATCCTCCGGCCTGACACCGCTGCTTCATCAGATGGAGCATTCCATCATGGAGAAAATTTTCTCCCAATATGAGCATACCGGCACCGGGCTTCCAAATAAATATGCCATCACCTTCATTGTCCGGGGCTTCATGGGCGTTCTGCAGGAATATGATCTGGATGAGCTGAGCGGTCCCGTCCTGGACGATCTGTCCATGCGCATCTCCCGTGGCTTCCTGGAATAGCCATATCTTCTGTTTACAGCTTTTCGCAGAGACGGTTCAGAGTCTTAAGGCTCTGAGCCAGTTCTTCCTTCTCCTTCGGATCAAAGACCTCTATCGCACGGCACACCTGTGCCTGCATATCCTTCAGCTGTTTTTCCATATAGGATCTTCCCTCGTCTGTAATCTGAATATGCACCAGCCTGCGGTTCTTCCGGTCATGACTGCGGATAACCAGTCCCTTTTCCTCCAGCTCATTGACCAGCTTCGTAAGCTGCTGATTGGATATGCCCATCTCCTCTGCCAGTCTGGTCATTGTCAGCTCCTGTGCGGACAGCCGGTCCAGCGTCCACAGAGTATTAAAGGAATGAGAATTCATCTTCAGCTCCGCATTGGATAATACAGAGCTCCCGATTTCCAACATACGCTTTATAAACATCAAAAAGGCTTCTGACAATATTCTGTCCTGCTCCATCTTCCGCCTCTCCCTTCCTTTGTTTTCTTCTGTTATATAAAACGTATCACACTTCCCATTTAATGTCAACTTTTATTAATATTTCATAAATATTAAATATTATTATTGACAAATATTTGTTATAGGATTACCATGAGACCGTATAAAATACTTCTATTTGAAAGAAACTGTAAGCTCATAAAATATTCAAAGCGAGGAATGATTATGAAAGAAGTAAAATCACCAAAAAAGCCCCTGATCTACTATTACTGCATCGCACTGGCTGTTATTTTTCTCCTCAACAATCTGCTGTTTCCGAAAATGCTGGAAATGCAGATTAAGGAGGTGGACTACGGAACCTTTCTGTCCATGCTGGAAGAGGAAAATATTGAAGAAGTAGAAGTGGAAGAAAATCAGATCGTCTTCTCTGACCGCCAGGATCCTCAGAAATTTTACAAAACCGGGCGAATGGAAGATCCCGATCTGGTAGACCGCCTGCATGCGGCAAACGTCCGGTTCGGAAGTGAGATCGTACAGCAGGCCTCACCTATCGTCTCCTGGTTTATTTCCATTGTGCTGATGATCCTTCTGGGCCAGCTGCTGTCCCATTATATGATGAAAAAGATGGGCGGAGGTCCCCAGTCCATGACTTTCGGAAAAAGCAATGCCAAAATATACGTCGAATCCAAAACCGGCATTAAATTCTCCGATGTGGCCGGAGAAGACGAGGCAAAGGAAATCCTGACAGAAATCGTGGACTTCCTTCATAATCCGGGAAAATACACAGAGATCGGTGCATCGCTTCCAAAAGGCGCTCTTCTCGTCGGACCTCCCGGAACCGGTAAGACGCTGCTCGCCAAGGCAGTGGCCGGTGAAGCAAATGTGCCGTTTTTCTCCATCTCCGGATCCGAATTCGTGGAGATGTTTGTGGGTATGGGAGCTGCCAAGGTTCGTGATCTGTTTAAACAGGCCAATGAAAAGGCTCCCTGTATCGTTTTCATTGATGAGATCGATACGATCGGAAAAAAGCGTGACAGCGGTGCCATGGGCGGCAACGATGAAAGAGAACAGACACTGAATCAGCTGCTCACAGAAATGGATGGCTTTGATGGGCGCAAGGGCGTTATCATTCTGGCGGCAACGAACCGTCCCGATTCCCTGGATCCTGCGCTTCTTCGTCCTGGCCGCTTTGACCGTCGGGTTCCGGTGGAGCTCCCGGATCTCAAGGGCAGAGAGGATATTCTGAAGGTGCACGCGAAGAAGATCAAGCTTTCCGAGTCGGTGGATTTTAATGCCATCGCCCGTATGGCCGCCGGAGCCTCCGGCGCAGAGCTGGCAAATATCATCAACGAAGGTGCACTGCGTGCAGTCCGGGACGGCCGCAAATTTGTCACGCAGGCAGATCTGGAGGAAAGCGTGGAAGTCGTTATTGCCGGCTATCAGAAGAAGAATAAAGTGCTTTCCGACAAAGAAAAGCTCATTGTATCCTACCATGAAATCGGTCATGCGCTGGTGGCTGCAAAGCAGACAAATTCCGCTCCCGTCACCAAAATCACCATTATCCCCCGTACATCCGGAGCCCTTGGCTATACCATGCAGGTAGAAGCCCAGGAACAGAATCTGATGAGCAAGGAGGAGCTGGAAAATAAAATTGCCACGCTGACCGGAGGCCGTGCAGCCGAGGAACTGATTTTCCACTCCATCACCACCGGAGCCTCCAATGATATTGAACAGGCAACCAAGCTTGCCCGGGGTATGATTACCCGTTACGGAATGAGTGACGACTTCGATATGGTGGCCCTGGAAACCGTAAATAACCCTTACCTGGGTGCCGATACCACCCTGGCATGCTCTCCCGAAACCTCTGCCATCATTGATCAGAAGGTCGTAACACTTGTAAGGGAACAGCATCAGAAGGCATTGCAGATTCTGAACGAAAATCTACCAAAGCTGCATGAACTGGCAAAATATCTGTATGAAAAGGAAACCATCACCGGAGAAGAGTTCATGGAAATTCTGAACCGCCCATAATTTATTGGTCTTCTGCTTCCACATGATCTGCTTTTTTCTGTGCAGGTCCATCCAGGACCCGGCCTGGGCTGCCCAGGCCGCTTCCTCCCGGCAGTCCGGCCAGTAAACCCGGGCCATATGCCTCAGAACAGCATACGGATCCTTTCCCCGGTTTTCTCCGGTCCGGTGACCGGCACCGCCAAACAGCACAGCTTCTGAGCCTTCTCAAGTGCCAGGACATAGCTTCGCTCCTGGTACATCCGGAGCGGATAGAGTCCCCGGAATTTCTGAAACGGGTAATGGCAGGCAAACACGATATGCTGTGCCCGCACCGTTCCCTCCGGGCAGAAAATCCTGTCCCTTTCCACACGCAGCACCTGCGTTTTTTCAAATATACACAAATCTTCCGAAAGTCCCCTGATAAATTCCAGCGGATGAAAGAGAAGCTGCCCCGGAAATTCCAGCGCGGCCTTTACCGGAAACGGAAGCTCCGTTTCCGTGGCCAGCCATGCCTCGATCCCAAGTTCTCTTGCGGCCGCACACTCCCGCTTCAGCTTCTCCTCCCCGGTCACCGAATACAGATATGCCGGATATTCCTTCAGTTGGCAGGAAATTGTATATTCCTCTGCAAGCTTTCTGTATTTCTCCAGCGCCAGACGGTTTGCGTCTGCATACTGCTTGACACGATCCTTCCCAAACGTCCGGATCAGACGGTCATAAAGAAGATTATGCTGAAACGTGATTTTGGCCGTTGTTTTTCCCGTCTGCCCGCTTCCGATCCTGTCTGCCTCCAGGACAACCGCGTCCACGCCTTTCTGATAAAGAAGACAGGCAGTCAGAATCCCGGTCATTCCTCCGCCGATTACTGCTGCCTCTGTACAGATATCCCCACAAAGGGAAGCCCGTTCCGTAAGCTTCTATGTTTTTTCCCAGATCGACTCCATACCATCACCTCTGGGTTAGTATTAACATCCTGCTTTCTTTTATCCATCTGTCCGCAGGCAAAAAAAGAAAGCGGGTGATGGGAATCGAACCCACGTATCCAGCTTGGAAGGCTGGTGTTCTACCATTGAACTACACCCGCATGAGAGCACGAGACGGGATTCGAACCCGCGACCCTCGCCTTGGCAAGGCGATACTCCACCACTGAGCCACTCGTGCACACGTTATGAAATTGAAAGGCTAATGCCCAGAGCCGGAATCGAACCAGCGACACGAGGATTTTCAGTCCTCTGCTCTACCAACTGAGCTATCTGGGCTGATATCCTGTGTGGTAATTTCCAGCAACGTAAATGATTTTACACGATAAACCTTTCCATGTCAATACCTTTTTCCATTTTTATTCACTTTTTAAGGGAGCTCTTCATACCCACCTGCAGACTTTTTTCTGAACCCAGCCCAGCAATGCATTTGCCGCCAGCGTCAGAAGCGCCACCGAAACACCGCCGATCAGCAGATATTCTGTTTTCATCAGGCTGATCCCATTGTAAATAATCACACCGAGGCCTCCGCTTCCGATATAGGCAGCCAGTGTGGCGCTGGCGATCACTTCCGAAGCCGCGGTTTTCAGCCCGGTCATAAAATAGGGCACAGCCATCGGTACCTTTACCTTCCAGAAGATCCGCCGGTCACTCATCCCCATGGCCTGCGCAGATTCCACCAGAAAGGGCTCTGTCTTATGGAGCCCCAGCGATGTCTGGATCAGCACCGGAGGAACGGAAAGAAAGGTAAGAGCCACCAGCGCCGGCTTCGTTCCAACGCCCATTACCGGAATCAGAAATACAAGCACCGCCAGACTCGGAATAATTCTCAACGTATTGAAAATGCCTGTCACCAGTCGGTAAACACCGTCGGAAAGCATGGTGAGCATACCAAAGGCCGCACCCAGAACTGCTGCAAGGAGCAATGTTACCGCACACAGATACAGATGCTGGAACAGCATTTCCAGATATTCATCTCCTCTGGTCGAAAAGTATTCCACATAAAAATCCATTTTTTCCCTTCTTCCGTACCCTATCTTTCCTCCCGGTAAATCAGATACCGAATTTTCTTTTCTGCCAGTGACAAGAGGCCGTTGCTCACAAGAACAAGCCCCACCGACAGCACGATCCCCCAGAGAATCTTTGCCGTATTCATGGTACGCATCCCGTCAAAAAGAATCGTTCCAAGTCCTCCTGCTCCGATGGACGCGCCGATAGTTGCGATTCCTATGGTAGACACAATAGAAAGGCGGATTCCCGCGACAATGCAGTCCAGAGCCAGCGGCAGACGCACCTTCCGGAAAATCTGTATTCCGGTCATCCCCATTCCCCGCGCCGCATCAATAACGGCAGGATCTACCCGCTGCAGTCCTTCCACAAAATTCCGTACCAGGATATACTGATTGTAAATTACCAGAACAATCACTGCCGTGTCGGTCCCAATCCCTGTCAGCGGAATCAGCAGGGCAAACAGCGCCAGGCTCGGAATCGAATACAGCATACTGCACAGGTGCATCACGATACCGGACAGCTTTCTGGACTCAATCACCGCTGCCGTCAGAAGAATGGCCAGCAGAATGGACAAGGCCAGCGTAATTCCCACGATCTGCATATGCTGTAACAGTGCCTTCAGAAGCTTCTGATGGTATTTCAGTGCATATTCAAGCATTCCCATCATCCATCCTTCC
>JALERW010000024.1 GCA_022763925.1 Lachnospiraceae bacterium | reverse complement strand
TTTTGTCATTCAGAACAATGTTTTTCTTCCGAAGCATTTTGTAAAGGAAGCTTTTGGGCGCACGGTTCAGATATTTTGCCAGCAGCTTGTCCAGCCGCTGTCCCGCTTCCTTTTCCGTTATGTTCAGTTCTCTCATGTCGTTTCCTCTCCGTTCCCGGACGCATCCTGTGCTTTGGCATGATCTTTATTCAGGAAATGATCCATGGCAGGAACCAGCAGCCGGTGCGGAAGAAGCTTGGATGCCAGAAGGGATCCCTTCATGGGGAGTCCGTAAACGGACAGCTCCTTCTTTTTCGCAGCATCCGACAGCGCCCGGTGCACCACCGGCGCAGGGGCTACCATGGACAGCTTCTTGATGGCAGACATCTTTCGGCTGTCTCCGGCCTCCTCGAAAAATTCTGTCTCCACAGGTCCGGGACAGACGGCGGTGACGGAAACCTGCTTTTCTTTCAGCTCCTGGTTCAGCGCCCGGGAAAAGGAAAGAACATAGGCCTTGCTGGCCGCATACACCGCAAAGCCCGGCTGTGGGGTAAAGGAGGCTGAAGATGCAAGAAAAAGGATCCTGCTTTTTTTCGGCATATAGGGAAGGCAGGCATAGGTCACTGCCGTAAGGGCCCGGCAGTTCAGATCAATCATAGTTACATTTCCCTCATAGGAGCTTCCGAAAAAATTCCCGATCCTTCCGCAGCCGGCGCTGTTAACCAGCAGGCGGAGCTTTGGATTTTCAGCGGAAAGAAGCGCCATAAGCTTTTTGATGCTTTCCTTTTCGGTCAGATCCATCGGAAAAATCCGGACAGGAAGGGAGGCCTCTCCCTGAAGCTGCTGAAGCCGTTCCTCTCTGCGGGCGATTGCCCAGATCTCATCCAGCTTCTGATATTTTTCCGCAATCTGAAGTACAAATTCCCGCCCCATACCGGAGGATGCTCCGGTTACCACTGCAATATTTTTCATCTGCTTCCCTTCCTTTTTTGTCATTTCTTTTTATGAATATTCCGTATCGTCTTCCTGCGGGGGGCTTTCGCCCTGCGTCCGCTCTCTGTCACGGTTCGTTTTCCTTCCGATGCCGGATGCGCTCCTTTTCCCGGACGGATCAGGCAGGCTTCCCCATATCCGATCAGATCGGTTCTTCCGGCCCTTTTGAGCGCTTCCTCCACCAGATCATGATTTTCCGGCCGGCGGTACTGCATCAGGGCCCTCTGCATGGCTTTCTCATGGGGATCCTTCGGCACATATACCGGTTTCATGGTCCTAGGATCCAGACCGGTATAATACATACAGGTGGAAATCGTGGACGGAGTCGGATAAAAATCCTGTACCTGCTCCGGCGTATAATGGATGTCTCTCAGATATTCCGCCAGCTCCACCGCATCCTTCAGGGTACTGCCGGGATGCGAAGACATCAGATACGGAACCATATACTGTTTCAGACCCAGCCGTTCGTTCATTTTCCGGTATTCCTCGGAAAACCTGAGGAACACGCGGTGTCTGGGCTTTCCCATATGAGCCAGCACCCGGTCAGACACATGCTCCGGTGCCACTTTCAGCTGTCCGCTCACATGATATCTGCACAGCTCCTCCAGAAAGCTTTGGTTCGAATCCGCCAGCACATAATCGAAACGGATTCCGGAACGGATGAATACCTTTTTCACCTTTGGAACTGCACGCAGACGGCGAAGCAGCCGGATATAGTCCGAATGATCCGCATTCAGATTCGGACAGGGGTCCGGGAAGAGGCATTGTCTTGCAGGACAGACACCGTTTGTTTTCTGCTTTTCACACGAGGGATGACGAAAATCTGCTGTCGGACCGCCCACATCATGAATATAGCCCTTAAACTGCGGATCCTTTGTCAGGGTCACCGCCTCTGCTTCCAGAGAATCGTGGCTTCTGGACTGTATGATTCTGCCCTGATGAAAGGTCAGGGCGCAGAAGCTGCAGCCTCCGAAGCACCCGCGGCTGCTGGTAAGAGAAAATTTTACCTCGGAAATGGCAGGTACGCCTCCTGCGCTGTCATAGGACGGATGCCAGGTTCTCTTATACGGGAAACGGTACAGCTCATCCATCTCCTCCGCAGTCAAAGGAAGGGCAGACGGATTCTGTACCACATACATGCGGTTATCATAGCATTCTGTCAGCTGCTTTCCCACATAGGGATCTGTATTGCTGTACTGAATATAAAAGCTTTCCGCATAGGCTCTTTTATCCTCCCGGATCCGTTCAAATGCCGGAAGCTCTATGGCATCCGGCATCAGAAGCCCCCGGTCTCTTGTCTTAAAGACCGTTCCTCGGATATAGGTGAGATCCGAAACAGCGATACCCGCAGCCAGCGCCTCCGCAATTTCCAGAAGAGAATGCTCTCCCATCCCATAGGAAATCAGATCCGCTCCGGAGTCCAGGAGAATCGAACGCTTCACCTGGTCGGACCAGTAGTCATAGTGCCCCATTCTCCGCAGAGAGGCTTCGATGCCCCCGATGATGATCGGAGTATGCGGATATATGCTCCGAACCAGATTGCTGTAAACGATCACCGCATGGTCCGGACGCTTTCCCATGATTCCTCCGGGGCTGTAGGCATCCTTTGTCCGGCGCTTTTTAGAAACCGTATAATGATTGACCATGGAATCCATATTTCCGCTGCTGATGAGGAAGCAAAGCTTCGGCTCTCCAAACACCTGAACGCTTCCAGGATCCTTCCAGTCGGGCTGACAGATCAGACCAACGCTATAGCCTCTCGCTTCCAGCAGCCTGCATAAAAGCGCATGGGCAAAGGAGGGATGATCCACATAGGCATCCCCGCTGATATATACAAAATCCGGACGGTCAATTCCCCGTTCCGCAAGCTCTTCCTTTTTCATCGGCAGAAAACCGTTATTCATTGCTTTTTCCTTTCGGTGTCTTAAGAGCCAGAAGCTCATCGGCCGTCAGCGGGCGATAGGCTCCGGGTGCAAGCGCTTCATCCAGCGTAAGGCTTCCCATGGAAACCCGTTTCAGATACACCACCCGCTTTCCCACCGCTTCAAACATCCGCTTGACCTGGTGAAATTTTCCTTCCCGGATCGTCAGAAGAATCTCTGATTCCGTTCCGCTTTGAAGGATCAGAAGTCTGGCCGGCAGCGTGCGGCGCTTTTCGCCGATATCCAGTCCTTCTTCGAATCTTACCACATCTTCTTCCGTTACGATACCCTCAATTTTCGCATAATATTCTTTCTCCACATGCTTTTTTGGGGAAAGCAGATCATGGGAAAGCTTTCCGTCGTTGGTAATCAGCAGCAGACCTTCGGTATCCCTGTCGAGTCTTCCCGCCGGAAACAATCCTTTCCCCGGAGCATCCGCAAGTAGATCAAGCACACTTGGACCATCCGTCTGTACGGTACTGCTCACATACCCGGCCGGTTTATTCAGCATGTAATACACATTTCCGGCCGCAAGCACAGGCTGTCCGTCCAGACATACGCTGTCAGAGGTTTCGGAAATCTTCTGGTCCGGTTTCCCTGCGGGTTTTTCATTTACCGTAATTCTGCCTCTGCGTATCAGCTCCTTTACCTCAGAACGGGTTCCGGCCCCAGCCTCACACAGATATTTATCCAGCCGCATCATATCACTGCCATCTCCATCCGGAATAATATTTGTTTTTCAGGGTTCCGCCGTTTGCTTTCCCCCATCCTAGGGGCCATCCGTCCACACATACCAGCTGCCAGCCTTTGGCGTTTCCTGCAGCGAGATCCCCAATCTCCAGTGTCTCGCCCTTCAGATATTTTATTGTTCGGATATCCTCTGCCGAAAAAGAAATACAGGAATCAAATCCATCGGCGGTAAGCGCCTGAGCCAGCGCCTGGGAGGGTTCGAACATTCTGCCTTTGATCATATCACCCAGATACAGTCCGGTGCGCAGATAGCGGATGCCGGGAAGGATCAAAGCCTGATCCGGGATCAGATACAGACGGTCGTCTTTTGTCAGAATGTTCCCGTCTGCAATGGGTGTCGATGAAAAGGGAAGGCTGACCCTGGACAGGAAGTTTGCTGCAGCCTCTGGAAGCTTCCCTGCCTTTGCCTGCTTTCCCGGCCGCCCCGTCTCTTTTAATGGAAGCGCCCCTTTACAGTCTTCGTTCTCCTGCCTGTGAGGCTTCTTCTGAAGAAGAGCCGCGAAATGACCCTCGCCGCCCATCCGGTGGGGCCAGATCCGCACACAGTTTTTTATGGAGCCCTCTCCCAGCCCATCCGAAAAGCCTTCGTAACGGGGGACGCAGATAACGTCAAAGTCCTCTCTCTCTTTCAGAAGAAAAGAAATCACGTCCTCATTTTCCTTTCTGGAAAAGGTACAGGTGGAGTAAAGAAGCATTCCGCCGCTTTTCAGCATGTCTGCGGCCTGAAGCACCAGCTGCTTCTGGATCCCGGCGTAATACTCTGGGCCCCGCTCTTCAAAGCCTGCGATCATCTTCGGATCCTTTCGGAACATTCCCTCCCCGGAGCACGGGGCGTCGATCAGGATCTTATCAAAATATTCCGGAAACTTTTCAAGCAGCCGTCCGGGGTCTTCACTGGTCACGAACATGTTCGGAATCCCGAACAGCTCCAGATTTTTCAGAAGCGCCTTGGCTCTGGAATTGCTGATATCGTTGGCAAAGAGAACGCCCTCTCCTCTGAGTCGTACACCCAGCTCTGTAGCTTTTCCGCCGGGTGCAGCGCAAAGATCCAGCACCTTATCTCCCGGATGGACCGGAAGAAGGCTTGCCGGAGTCATGGCGCTTGGCTCCTGCAGATAATACAGACCTGCAAAATAGTATGGGTGGCGGGAAGGGATATCCTCCGCGCCGTAATAATATCCGTTGGAAATCCAGGGAACCGGCTCCAGATGAAAAGGAAGCAGCTCCCTTGCTTTCCCGGCAGCAAGCTTTCCCGTGTGAATCCGAAGTCCCGGCCTCGGCACACGGTCATAGGAGGCGAGGAACCGGTCATAGTCCTCCCCCAAAAGTTCTTTCATTTCGTCCAGATAATTCTGCGGCAGATTCATCATAAGTTTCTCTCCTGTAAATGGTCACAGCGCCCCGGAACGGATGCTCTGTGCCCGATAGCCCTCAGCAATGATGTCCAGCTCCTTATTGAACCGCTCCAGCTGCTCCAGATCATTGAGGGCATAAATCCGGTAAAACTCGTCCTGTATTTTAATAATTTCCCGTTTATTTGCCACCTTGTACAGATTCTGGATATTATTCAGAATCTCGGCAACGATTCCTGCCTGAAGCAGAGAGGAATTCTGTGCATCAATAATCTCACTTCGCACGGAAGACATCTCCTTGTCCAGCATGCGGATGGCCTCTGCTGCACTGCTTATGCGCACCCGCACATACTCCGGGATGTTTCCCTTATATTTATACTGAAGATCATGCTCGATCGTTGCCCAGAAATTCATGGCCATTGTCCGGATCTGAATTTCTGCCTGCAGCTTTTTGGGGCCGTTCACCGTCTCCACGGTATAATAGATGATCAGATGATAGCTCCGGTAGCCGCTGGGCTTGGCATTCGTCAGATAATCTTTGACGCTTTTGATTTCCATATCGCTTCTGCCGCGGATAATATCCGCCATTTTTTCAATGTCCTCCACAAACTGACAGATCAGACGGATTCCGGCAATATCCTCGATCTCTGTTTCGATATTCTCGAACGGAATTTTCTTCTTCTGCGCCTTTTCCAGAATACTGGAAATGGATTTGACTCTTCCGTCCACCCGTTCCAGCGGACAGTACAGCCCGTTTTCCCGGTATTCCTCCTTCATATGTTCAAATTTCAGCACAAGCTCCTTCACCGCAAGCTCATAGGGATTCAGTATTTCCCTCCATAATTGTATTTCCATAAAACTACCCCTTGCATTTTTTTCCTGAGAACCTTTCAACATTATAGCATGGTTTTTCTAAAAATTGTACCTTATACGGAAATCCTCCAGATATTTCAGAATATAATACGGATTCACGGACAGTTCACCGTTATGCTCCGTACGGATATAAATGCCGAAGTGCAGATGAACCTCGAACATATCCTTTGTGCCCTCACTGCCGTATCCCGTATTTCCCATATAGCCGAGCAGCTGTCCGGCCCTTACCGTGTCTCCCGGCTCAAATTCCTCTGCATATGCAGACAGATGGGCATAATAAAAATAGCCTCCGTGAGGGCTTCGTATGCCGATCCGGTAGCCTCCTTTGGTCAGCCAGCCAACCTGTTCCACGGTTCCGTCCGTCACACTGAGGATCGGGTAAAAATGCTCCTTTTTCACTGAGGGCATCAGGTCCGTTCCCTCATGGCCGCGGACTCCCCCGAAGGTTCGCTCAAACATCCAGGAATTTTCATACGACACCTCTGCATCCGGGTGCATATCGGAAACCGGCACCGGAAAAACAGCGAGATCGGCATAAACCGCCTCATAGCTTTGGGCCAGACGTTCAAAGGCCTCCGGATTTTTCCTTTCATACCCCCGGACCCGTTCGGACCAGTAATTCCCGTCTTCCGGCGGCTTGGCATCCTTTGATGTATCCGGTGCAAATTGATGATCCAGCATATAGGCAGCAAGCACAGACGCCCAGCTTTCTTCGGATGCCCTGCAGGTACTGCTGATGCTTTCAAAGACACCGGCCGGAACGGCCATGCTCCGAAAAGCTGCCGTTTCCTCCGGATTTCCCGCAAGTGCGGCATAGCTTTTCTTTTCCAGAAGATCGGCATTTCGGTCCGCGCAGAGTGCAGCCAGAAGAATCAGCACCATGCATTCTGCCAGCAATCGATATGCATTTTTTTGGATCCAGTCTTTCTTCATCCGACCATCTGAAATCTCAAAAGGTTCTCTGTTATTTTATGCCCGGTTTAAAAAAACAGAACCAGAAATGATAAGAAGAAACAGCCGGCCACAGAAATAATTTCCGTGACCGGCCAAAGCTTAATCTTCTTTATCCAGCTGTTCAGACTATTTTCGAAGCTGATGACTCTCAAACAGCGGGTCATCCCTCCACAGGATCACACGGCCCCCGGCCAGCGTCCCCGGCATATCGATCAGACGCTGATTCGAGCTTCCGCGAAAACGAAGCGTCAAATCATGCAGCTCCTCCACATAAGGGCCGTCCACAAGCACATCCAGAAGCGTCAGAAATTCGTCTGTCACCTCACAGCGGCTTCGGCTTTCTGTTTGTCCGGTAAGCGCCTCATACGTATAGCCGGAATAGCACCAAACGGTTTTCCGGGGATACCTTC
Source organism: Lachnospiraceae bacterium (assembly GCA_022763925.1). Taxonomy (GTDB): domain Bacteria; phylum Bacillota; class Clostridia; order Lachnospirales; family Lachnospiraceae; genus JAGTTR01. The sequence continues at coordinate 52,978 of JALERW010000024.1, read as the reverse complement.
GGCGAAATTCCTTCACAAACGGAACAAGTGCCCGCTGATTTTCCGGCTCCATCGGTTCCCCTCCAAGCAGGGTGATTCCCGCATAATACTCTGCCTGGCAGCTCTGATAAATCCGCTCTGCCACTTCCTTTGTGAAAGGCTCTCCGTAACCGAAGTCCCATGCAATTTCATTAAAGCAGTTCCGGCATCTGTGCGTACAGCCGGAAACAAAGAGGCTAGTACGCACACCGGGGCCATTGGCGATATCACAATATTTGATTTCCGCGTAATTCATGTTCTTCCTCTCCGAATACGATCCCAAATGGATTTTCCTGGCATTTTGCAGGTCTACAGATGCAGCACCCGTTCCCGGATTTCCTGTGTTCTTCCCTGATTCCAGAACTGCGTTCCGATATATCCGCAGGTACGCCGCGCCACATTCAGCTTCTCCTGATCACGGTTGCCGCAGTTGGGGCATTCCCATACCAGCTTTCCGTCCTCATCCACGATCTGCATCTCGCCGTCATAGCCGCAGCACTGACAATAGTCCGATTTGCTGTTCAGCTCCGCATACATGATATTGTCATAAATAAACTGCATCACACTGATGACTGCCTCCAGGTTATCCTGCATGTTCGGAACCTCCACATAACTTACGGCTCCTCCGGTGGACAATGCCTGGAACTGGGATTCAAATTTCAGCTTGCTGAAAGCATCGATCTCCTCCGTAACATTGACATGATAGCTGTTGGTAATATAGCCCTTGTCCGTAACACCCTTGATGATGCCGAACCGACGCTGCAGGCACTTGGCAAATTTATAGGTGGTACTTTCAATGGGCGAACCGTAAATGCTGAAGAAGATATTGGTCTCCTTATACCATTTTGCACAGGCTTCATTCATATGCTTCATCACTTCCAGGGCAAACGGAGTTGCCTCCGGATCGGTATGGGATTTGCCGGTCATATAGCGGACACACTCGCAGAGCCCTGCATAGCCGAGGGAAATGGTGGAATATCCTCCATACAGCAGCTTATCAATGGGCTCTCCCTTTTTCAGACGGGCGATGGCACCGTACTGCCATAAAATCGGAGCCGCATCCGAAAGAGTTCCCTTCAGGCGGTTGTGCCTGCACATCAGAGCCTGATAGCACAGCTCCAGACGCTCATCGAAGATCTCCCAGAATTTAACCATATCACGGCCGGAGGACAGAGCCACATCCACCAGATTGATCGTCACGACGCCCTGGTTGAACCGACCGTAGAACTTAAAGTTCCCATTTTCATCCTTCCAGGGCTGAAGAGCGCTCCGGCAGCCCATAACCGGGAAGCAGTTGCCGTCCTTGAGCTCGAACATCTTTTTCTCGGAAATATAATCCGGCACCATCCGTCTGGCCGTACATTTGGCGGCCAGCTTGGTCAGTTCAAAATATTCGCTTCCTTCGCGGATATTATCCTCTTCCAGCACATAAATCAGCTTCGGGAACGCGGGTGTGATCCAAACACCAGCCTCGTTCTTCACGCCCTGATAGCGCTGGCGCAGCATCTCTTCAATGATAAGAGCCAGATCCTTCTTCTCCCGCTCATTTTTTGCCTCATTCAGATACATGAATACAGTGAGGAACGGAGCCTGGCCGTTGGTAGTCATAAGCGTAATTACCTGATACTGGATGGTCTGTACACCCTTTTCCACTTCCTTGCGGAGCCGTTTTTCCACAATCTCAGAGATGGTCTCCTCATCCGGAGACACACCCAGGGTCCTAATCTCCTCCAGAACCTCTCCGCGGATCTTCTCTCTGGAAACCTGTACAAACGGGGCAAGATGGGCAAGGCTGATGCTCTGTCCGCCATACTGATTGGAGGCAACCTGCGCAATGATCTGAGTGGCAATATTGCAGGCCGTAGAGAAACTGTGGGGCTTCTCGATCAGCGTCTCACTGATGACTGTTCCGTTCTGGAGCATGTCTTCCAGGTTCACAAGATCACAGTTGTGCATATGCTGTACATAATAATCCGAATCATGGAAATGGATGATCCCCTCTTTATTGGCATCCACGATCTCCTTCGGAAGGAGAAGACGGCTTGTGATGTCCCGGCTTACCTCTCCGGCGATATAATCTCTCTGTACACTGTTTACGATGGGGTCCTTGTTGGAATTTTCCTGCATGACCTCCTCGTTATTGCATTCGATGAGGGAGAGAATCCGATCATCGGTGGTGTTGGATTTCCGGACAAGGGAACGGTTATAACGATATTTGACATATCCCTTGGCGATCTCAAAGGCACCGTTGGCCATGATCTGATTCTCGACCATATCCTGAATCTCCTCCACGGAGACGGCACGGTTCATCCGCTCACACTTATAACTGATATACTCGGCAGCCTCTGCAATCTGCTCCTCGGTCAATTCCTTCCGGATTCCTGCATTGTTGGCCTTCTGAATGGCAACGATAATTTTCTGGACATCAAAATCCACCTCAGAACCATTTCTTTTTATTACTTTCATCGAATGTATCCTCCCCGGGTATAACCCTTTCTATTTATCTTTCTTTCTGTGTCACGTATTTGTATTATAGGAGAAAGCCAAAAGAAAAACAGTTGCATTTACCACATTTCATGATATAATACACAATATCTATTTATGTTTTTCATTGGGGGTACTAGATATGGGACTAAAAAAGAGAATTCCTGTACCGGATTTCGTGCTGTCCGCTCTATCTGCACGGATTGTTTCCTTTGAAAAAAAGGAGCTTGTGTTTCAGAAAAGCACGGAAAAACATTTGATGGGGCTTGTTCTGGAGGGCCTTGTCTATCTTTGTGTGGAAAACGAAGCCTTTGAGCGGCACATTCTTCAGATCTTTCGTCCCGGTGATATGCTTTCCCAGTCCATGCTTGCACAGGTCGGTTACGGCTCCAGCTATCTGATCACCAAATCTGCTTCTAAACTTGCGTGTTTTTCCAGGGACAGCTTTCTGAAATTCTGCCTGGAACATCCGGGTGAAATCCGCGTGCAGAAAGAAGCACTCTTTAAAGACCCCCAGACGGAGCTTCTTTCTCACAGCTATATCCTGCATCAGAAATCCATCCGGGAAAAGCTCCGGGTGTTCCTGAAAAGAGAACAGCTGCTGCAGGGCTCAGAGATCATAGAGCTTCCGTTTCCCTATGCAGATCTGGCTGATTATCTGTCCGTGGACCGCACCTCCATGATGAAGGAAATCGGAAAAATGAAAAAAGAAGGGCTGCTTGCAGGAAAAAACCACAGGCTTACCCTTCTGTTCTGAGGGAAAAAAGCTGCTTTTCTCTAGCTTTCCCTTACATGGAAAAACTCGATTTCCTCTCCCACCGGACCGATGCAGAATGCAATTCGTGCCGGATAAGGAGGATTGGATGCGATCACAATATCCTTCGGTTCAATGGTAACCTCGTATCCGGCCGCTCTTACCGCATCAATGCAGGCATCCACGTTCTCGGCTGCAAGTGCGATATGGCGGATGGCGCCCTGTTCCCTTACGTCCTGGGCATTTGCGAAAATTTCCATCAGGCCGCTTCCGGTATCCAGCATAATTCCGGCATTCCTGCCTTCTCCCCAGCTTCTTGCGACCTTCATTCCAAGAATATCCCTGTAAAAATGAACAGTCTGTTCAAATGCCTCTGTTCCCTGACATTTCAGGGCCACGTGATGAATGCCTGAAATCAGTTGTTTCATATGGAATCCCCCTTTTCGCTGTCCTTTTTTGTCAGTATACCATTGAAGCGTGAAACATTCAACCACGCCTCTGCCCGCATGATGGTTTCCGCGCCCTGTCCGTGGTTGCCTGTGACCTTATAGTGATGGGGCATACACTCGCACAAAAAATCGAACGGTTTTATTGCTATTTCCGTTCGATTTGAGTATAATAAGAATAGAACCCCATATACTAACTGCGTAAGGAGGTGCTATGTATGTCAATTACCGCTACTGAACTTAAAATGAACCTGGGCAAATATCTTCAGCTTGCAGAAAGCGAAGATATCTTCATCACGAAAAACGGAAAAGTTGTGGCAAAGCTGTCCAACCCCAATGCAGACCGTGTTGAAATGGCAAAATCCCTCCTCGGTGTGATCCCGGCCGACATCACATTAGAGGAGGCCCGTGCGGAAAGGGCAGATAAACTATGAAAGCATTGATAGATACCTGCGTCATTGTGGATGTCCTGCAAAAAAGGGAACCGTTTTATAAGGCATCCATGGATATCGTCCTCGCCATATCGAACAGGCGGTTCCCGGGAGTTCTCACCGCGAAATCGGTCACGGACGTTTACTATATCCTGCGCCGCAGCCTCCACAATGAAGAAGAAGTACGTAAACTCCTCCGTGTCCTGTTTACGCTTTTTGACGTGGAGGACACCTTTTCTGCGGACTGTCGGCTTGCCATCGGCTCTCCCATGAAGGACTACGAAGATGCCATCATGGTACAGACCGCCATTCGCATTGGCGCTGACTGCATCGTGACCAGGAATTTGAAAGATTACAGGCTTGCTGCACTCCCGGTTTTTTCTCCGGAAGAATTCCTCGAAAAACTTGCAGAAGAACATACAAATGATGAATGATATTTTGCCCCGCTGGTTTTCTGCGGGGCATTCGTGCGCCGCCAGTCGCACATACAAGAAGCACGGAACCAGAACGGATTCCGTGCTTCTCTTTTTCCGCGAAGTTTTCCGCAGATATTATTTTGCAACAATATTCACAATCTTACCGGGAACATAAATTTCCTTGATAATGGTTCCGGTCAGCTTGTTTCCAAGGGCAGCCTTTCCGGCAGCGATGGCATCTTCCTTGCTGATGTCCACCGGAACCGTGATAACCGCTTTGGTCTTTCCGTTCACCTGTACAGGGATCTCCTTCTCATCATCCTGCATATGAGCCTCTTCAAACTCCGGCCAGCGGTTGTTGAATACACTGGTATCGTGGCCGAGCTGCTGCCACAGCTCTTCTGCAATGTGCGGAGCGAAAGGAGAAAGCATGATTACCATGGTCTCCAGGCTCTCCTTGTCTACGCCGCCTTCTTTCTTGGCAATATCAATAAACTTGTTATTGTATTCCATGAAACCGGAAATTACCGTGTTAAGGCTGAAGCTGTTCAGACGGGTGGTGATGTCGTACATCATCTTGTGTCTGGTACGGAGCATCGTCTTGGAAGCCGGAATGTTCTTATCCTTATTGTCCATTACCAGATTCCAGAAACGGTTCAGATAACGGTTGACACCGTCGATTCCGCGGTCATCCCACTCGGCATCCAGCTCCGGCGGTCCTACAAACAGCTCATACATTCTCAGGGAATCGCAGCCGTAATCGCGGACCAAGTCGTCCGGAGAAATAACATTTCCCTTGGACTTACTCATTTTAATGCCGTTCTTTCCGGTGATCATACCCTGATTGAACAGCTTCTTGAACGGCTCATCGAAATCAATGACACCGATATCATACAGGAACTTCGTATAGAATCTGGAATACAGAAGATGCAGCACTGCATGCTCCACACCACCGATGTACATATCCACCGGGAGATATTTATCCGCCTTCTCTTTGGAAACCAGTTCTTTATCATTATGGCTGTCCACATAGCGCAGGAAATACCAGGAGGAACCGGCCCACTGAGGCATGGTGTTGGTCTCCCGCTTAGCCGGAGCTTTGCAGCACGGACAGGTGGTGTTCACCCACTCATCGATGGCCGCCAGAGGAGATTCTCCGGTTCCGGTAGGCTGATAGCTCTCCACCTCCGGCAGAGTCAGCGGAAGCTGATCCTCCGGTACCGGCACATTGCCGCACTTCGGACAGTGAATGATCGGGATCGGCTCTCCCCAGTAGCGCTGTCTGGAGAATACCCAGTCACGCAGCTTGTAGTTGGTGGTCTTCTTGCCCAGGCCTCTCTCCTCCATAATGAAAGGAGCCTTCTCCTTCAGTTCTTCGGACTTCATACCGTTCCACTCTCCGGAATTGATCATGATTCCGGTTCCGGTATAAGCCTCGGTCATCTCCTCAACCGGCTTTCCGTCCGGAGAAATGACCGGAATAATATCCAGGCCGAATTTCTTCGCAAAATCAAAGTCACGCTCATCATGGGCAGGCACGCACATGATGGCTCCTGTACCGTAATCTGCCAGTACATAGTCGGAAAGCCAGATCGGGATCTTCTTTCCGTTCAGAGGATTCACGGCATAGCTTCCGGTAAATACGCCGGTCTTTTCTTTATCCTGCATACGGTCGACAGAGGAACGCATGGATGATTTGAAAATGTAATCCTCCACGGTCTGTCTTGTCTCATCGGTGGCAAGTTCCTTCGCCAGAACGTGCTCCGGAGCAAGCACCATAAAGGTTGCCCCGTACAGAGTATCCGGTCTTGTCGTATATACGGTAATGGCCTTATCGCTTCCGTCCACCTTGAAATCCACTTCTGCACCGTGACTCTTTCCGATCCAGTCGGTCTGCATCTTTTTAACCTTTTCCGGCCAGTCCAGCTTGTCCAGATCTGCCAGCAGCCGATCGGCATATGCGGTGATCTTCAGCATCCACTGTCTTAAATTTTTCTTGGTCACAGGCGTTCCGCAGCGCTCACAGCATCCGTTGACAACCTCTTCATTCGCAAGTCCGGTCTTACAGGAAGGACACCAGTTGATCGGGAACTCTTTCTCATATGCAAGCCCTTTTTTGAACATCTGAACAAAGATCCACTGCGTCCACTTATAGAACTTCGGATCTGTGGTATTCACTTCCATATCCCAGTCATAAATAGAAGCGATCTCGTTGATCTGACGTTTGATGTTCCTGATATTGGCTTCTGTGGAAATTGCGGGATGGATTCCCATCTTGATCGCATAGTTTTCCGCCGGAAGACCGAATGCGTCCCATCCCATGGGATGGATCAGGTAATAGCCCTGAAGCATTTTGTAGCGGCTCCAGACATCGGAAATAACATATCCTCTCCAGTGGCCTACATGCAGGCCGTTGCCGGACGGATAGGGAAACATATCGAGACAATAATATTTCGGCTTCTTGCCGTCATCGACGTTGACGGGATGTTCTTCCCAGATCTTACGCCATTTCTGCTCGGTTGCCTTATGGTTATAAGGTACTGCCATGGTGAAATTCCTCCTTTTATCTAAAAGGCCTTTTCCCCGCTCAAGGGAAAAGGCCAACGATTCTTGAACCACTCTACATTTTATACATATCCCGGGCGTTTGTCAACACTTTTCCTCAGCCCAGAATCGCCTTATCGTTTGCAAATTCCTCTCCGCTGACCTCCTCAAACTTATGGAGCAGATCCTCCACGGTCAGATGCTTTTTCTCTTCTCCGCGGATATCCAGAATGATCCTTCCGTCCATCATCATGATCAGACGATTCCCGTGTACAATGGCATCCTTCATATTATGTGTGATCATCAGCGTTGTCAGATGATCGCGGTTTACGATCTCGTCTGTCGTTGCCAGCACCTTGGCTGCCGTCTTCGGATCCAGTGCTGCGGTATGCTCATCCAGAAGCAAAAGCTTCGGTTTCTTAAGAGTTGCCATCAGAAGGGTCAGCGCCTGCCGCTGTCCCCCGGACAAAAGGCCCACCTTGGAGGTAAGACGGTCCTCCAGACCAAGGCCCAGAGTAGCCAGAAGCTCGCGGTAGGTCTCCCGTTCGGAAGCCCGGATGCCTTTTCTGAGCGTGCGTGTTTTTCCCCGCCGAAGCGCCAGCGCCAGGTTTTCCTCAATTCCCATGGTAGCTGCCGTTCCGTTCATCGGATCCTGAAAGACCCGTCCAAGATAAACGGCGCGCTTATGCTCCGGAAGCCTGGTCACATTCTGTCCGTCAATCAGGATCTGTCCGTCGTCCACCGGCCATACCCCGGCAATCGCATTCAGAAGCGTGGATTTGCCTGCACCGTTTCCTCCGATCACCGTAACAAAATCTCCGTCCTCAAGCGTAAGGCTTACCTCCTTCAGCGCCTGCTTCTCATTGACCGTTCCGGCATTAAAGGTTTTGGAAATATTTTTGATCTCTAACATCGTCTGTCTCCTCCTTTACTGTTTTGACTTTGCAGGTTTCTTCCCGTGACCGGAAAAATAACGGCTCTTCCAGGTCGGTATTGCCAGGAAAACAGCAACTACAAGCGCGGTCAAAAGCTTCAGGAGGTCCGTATCGATTCCTCTCCAGATAACTGCCTGTACCACCAGATAATAAACGACGGAACCAAGGACAAGTCCCAGTAAGCGGAAGCCGAAATTATGAAAAATCCGTCCGAACAGAGCTTCTCCGATAATAACGGCGGCCAGTCCGATTACGATGGCTCCGCGGCCCATATTGATATCGGCAAAGCCCTGATACTGGGATAACAGAGCTCCGGAAAATGCCACAAGTCCGTTGGAAATCATGAGTCCCAGCACCCGGTTGAAATCGGTGTTGATTCCCTGTGCTCTTGCCATCCGGTCATTGCAGCCGGTGGCACGGATTGAGCATCCCAGCTCTGTGCCGAAAAACCAGTATAAAACAGCGATCAGAATCACGATAATAACCGCCACGACAAAAATCGTATTTTTGTAAACGGAAACTCCTTTTACAAAACGAAGGGATACAAGGAGTTTGTATTTGTCCACATTAATGGCTTGATTGGCCTTTCCCATAATTTTCAGATTCACCGACCACAGTCCGAGCTGTGTCAGAATTCCCGACAGAATAGCCGGGATACCCATAAAGGTATGAAATAATCCGGTTGCAAGACCGGCCGCCATACCCGCAAGCAGGGCACACAGAAGGGATACCCATACATTCTGTCCGCTGAGCATCATCATAATGCAGACTGCACCGCCGGTACACATACTGCCGTCCACGGTCAGATCCGCGATATCCAGCACGCGATAGGTAATATAAACGCCGATTGCCATGATGCCCCATATCAGCCCCTGAGCCACCGCACCGGGAAGGGCATTGATTAATTTAATAATTTCCATACTGTATTGCTCCTTACTGTATTTTATCTCTGAAACGCATTTGAAAGGCCGCAGCAGAAAGAATACGAAATTCCTTCTGCCGCCGCCTTTTCATGAAATTTCACTGTCTTATGGAATGCTTCTTCTTATCCGGCCCTTCGAATGCTTATTCTGCAGACTCGATTGCCACATAATCATCCGGGATGGAAACACCCAGGTCTTCACAGATCTGTGCATTGTATTTCTTGGTGAACTGCGGAGCATATTCAACCGGCATCTCGGAAATATCAGCTTCTCCGGTCAGGATCTTTGCTGCCATCTTACCGGTGGCAACACCCAGATCATAATAGCTGATGGACAGAGTTGCAACGCCGCAGCCTGCACAGATACCTTCCTCACCAGCCACAACGGGAACACCTGCCGGACGGCAGATATTGTCGATAATTGCAGTGTTGGAAGCAACGGTATTATCGGTAGGCACATAGATCACATCACACTCAGATGCAGCGGTCGTTGTCACAGATGACAGATCGTTGGAATCTGAGAATGCATACATCTTGCATGCATATCCCATCTCTTCCAGATAGCCCGAAATGGTATCTACCTGATACTGGGAATTTGCCTCTGCAGAACAGTACAGAAGTCCTACATTCTTGGCATCCGGGAACAGCTCTTTCAGCATATCAGCCTGTCCGTCCAGCGGAGCAAGGTCTGAGGTACCGGAAATGTTGCCGCCAACGGTTCCGTCAAAATCCTCGATCTCCAGAGCAACGCCGTATTCGGTAACGGAAGTGCCGAGAATCGGGATCTCATTGGTTCCGGCTGCTGCAGCCTGCAGTGCAGGGGTTGCATTGGCAAGGATCAGATCCACATCATTGGAAACAAAGCTGTTGATAATCGTAGAACAGGTGTTGCTGTCACCCTGGGCGTTCTGCTCATCAAAGGATACTGCATCTTGCAACTCCTCGGTAAGTGCATCCTTAAAGCCCTGTGTTGCCGCATCCAGTGCTTCGTGCTGTACCAGCTGACAGATACCGATGGTATAGCCTGCGCCGTCTGTCGTCTCCTCTGCGGGCTCTTCCTCTGCTGCTTCTTCAGCAGTTTCCTCAGTCTTTGCTGCGTCCGTTGAAGATTCCTCTTTGCTTCCGCATGCTGCAAGGCTGAAGGTCATGGTAAGTACCATGAGCAGTGCTAAAAACTTTTTCATGACTTTTCCTCCATTTCAGCGATAAAAAATAAGCTTCTTCTATAGCTTTTTAAAATTATAGTGCTTTAATGCGAAAAAGTCAACAGGAAATTATTTCAATGATTCCACAACCTTCAGATCTGTTCCCTCGCTGTAGGTGAAGGAGATCCGGTCTCCCTCCGAATACAGAACGATCTGCGGGAATTCCGATACCGGTACATCGTAAATCACATCCTCTGAAGCGAGAACGATGTAGTAGTGGGTATTGCCCTCCAGGGTTACCGGAGCAATCCGCTCGATGATTCCGGTCTTGTCCTGGGCATCCTGGCTGCCCTGGCTGGTAATTCCGTTGGTGGCCAGCAGTGCCCGGTATGCCTTCTCACAATCCTTGATCGTATCTCCGATCGCTACCCACTGATACTTCTGAATATTAACCATGGCGTATTTCTTAACCAGTCCCGCGTCGTCCTTCAGGGCAATGAAGTAGGTAGGCTCGTTGGCAATATTCATCAGCAGAGGAAAGCTTGCCTGATATCCCAGGTTCTGAACCTGTCCTTCAGCGGAAGACATGGCAGAATCCTCTATCGCCCCTTCAATTGCATAAAATCTTGTCTCCATGGTTCTCTGATTCATCAGAACAAATCCCACATTGGACTGGTCCGTATTGACGGAAGTGATTCCGGTATATACCCATACGTCATCATCCAGTGCGATATAATTGTAGCCGTTGGTCGTCTGCAGGCAGTCCTTCTGACCAAGAATGCTGTTCAGGAATCCATGCTTTAACGTTCCGTGATAATCGTAGAGATTCACCAGAAGCTCTGCCGAATATACCCGGTCCACCCAGGTGGGAACGTCCTCCACATCATAAACATAGGTCTCACCCGTAATCGCATTGCAGAGCACCACTTTTCCAACCGTCTGTCCTCCGAACAGTCCGATGTTGTATTTTTTCACCGGAGCGATCCAGTAAGGCGTGCCCTCCTCATCGATTTCGAAATTGATATCATCAAAAATATAGGTCGGATAATGGAACCGGAGGTGCCGGTAGATATTCCGGTTAAAATATTCCGATTCGGAATACCGGATTCCCTTCTCAAGCTTTACAAGCTCCGTATTCTGGGTTGTCATGTCAATAAGAATATAGGCCGGAATACCATCGGACTGATTCGTCAGCCATTTGATGGGGCTGGCATATTCCAGAGGAGACACCCGCACCGGCTTGTCCTGATAATTGATCTGGGAATACCGGGTGCTGACCTCAAACTGGGAAACCATATCCACCATACTTCCCATCTTCCGGTTTCCCAAAAGAGTCGCCGTGGACCGGTCCAGAACCGGGATCTTGTCATAGGACACCTGCTTGATATCCTCGGTAAATTCCCGATCCTCCACCTGCATCAGCTGCTGATACTTCTTTGCATTGATGATCGGAGAGGAAAGCAGACTTCCCACAAGATATACCGCCACCACTGCAAGAATCAGGCCAAGGATCAGCTTCACCTGTTTATTGGCTTTCAGCTCCTGCGGCTGATTCAGATGAGGCAGTGCCTTCATCAGAAGTACGACCGCAAGAATAAAAATCAGTGCCGTCCAGAATCCGGCGGCATGGATATTAATGGCAGGAAGCGTAATATAATAATAAACAAATGCTACAACAGCCAGAATTGCGATTCCAATGCCATATTTTTTCGCTTTACTCATAACATCCTCCTTCTGTCACGGTTAAAATGCATCTTCCTGTCTATTATACTATACTTTTATCCGTTCCGGGGATTAAATTTGTATGAAGAAATCGTTTCATTCTTTTTTCCGCTGTCCTCATGTTTTCAGAACCTCTGGCATACATTGTTACAAATCCTTTCCGGGGCCTGTCATGAAAAAGCTGCTGTACGGATGCTTTATACTTCTTCTCTTTATTCTGATCCTGCTTTTCCCGAAGATCGCGATTGCAGGTGCCTCAAGGGGACTTCTTCTGTGGTTTCAGGTGCTGATACCTACCCTGTTTCCCTTTATGCTGCTCTGCCGTCTGCTTCTGAAAACCAGACTGCTTGCAGTGATTGCCCGGATTCTGTATCCGGTCCTCGGCAAACTGTTTGGCACAACCCCTGAGGGCGCATACTGTGTATTGACCGGTTTTCTGTGCGGCTATCCCATGGGAGCAGATGCCGTTTCTTCCCTCTATCGGGAGAAGGTCTTCAGCAAAGCCCATGCGCACTACCTTATCTGCTTCTGCAATAACGTAAGCGGTGGCTTTCTGTCCGGCTTTATCCTGACATCCTGCCTTCATAATCAGCGGCTTATGCTTCCCTGCGCACTTTTATTATATGGAATACCGGTTCTTTTTTCCTTCCTTCTTCGGCATATGCGGCCCTATGCGTCCGAGCTGCCTGCCGGCGGCTGTTTTGGTCGTTTTACAAAGGGCTTCTCGGATATGAAATTTGCCGATTTCAATGAATGCATCCGGGAAAGTCTGGCCGCCATCGGACAGCTGGGCGGCTATGTGATACTCTTTTGCATTTTGAGTCAGTTCTTTCTGTCTCTTCCGCTTCCTTCCCTCAGGCTCAAAAGCATCCTGGCAGGCATTCTGGAAATCACCTCCGGTATTCCCCTGATCGCCTCCACCCCGTTTTCTCCCCCCGCCGCCTTTGCTCTGATCCTGGCCTGTGCCTCCTTCGGCGGACTCTCCGGGGCCGCACAGACCTGGGGGATCCTGAAGCCCTGCGGCCTTTCTCTTCGCATCTATCTGATCAGCAAAGCCATTCAGGCGCTTGTGACCGGGGCAGCCGCTTTTTTGCTTGGATTATATCTGTTCTGAGAAATCCTTCCAAAAGAAAAGGACCCTGAAAAACAGGATCCTGTTCGTGACAGCCTGTGCGGCTGATTTCTTCTGTAATTATTCCGCCTCCGGATCTGCACTCTGACCGGTCACAGAGTCCAGGGCATCCTGTGCACTCTGCTGCTGGGGAACGAGCTCCCTGCGGTTCATGTCCACAACCTCTCTGCAGTTATCCAGGGAGGTGACAAAATTCTGATACTTGGCGGCAGCCGTCTCAGCGGTATGCTCAATGATCTTGGAAAGATTTGCCAGCATCTCATCCGTATACTGGATCGCCGCCAGACGGTAATTATTGGCATCGATGGTAGCCTTGTCCAGGATCTCCTGCGCCTGTCTTGTCGCCTCTTCAATGTAGGCGTTTGCCTGAGCATAAGCCTGCTGCATGATCTCATGCTCGCTGACCAGCTCTGTAGTCTGAGCGGTCGCCTGCTGGATCAGCGCATCTGCCTTGGCCTGAGCATCGGCCATAATGGCATTCTTATTGCTTATGATCTTCTGATAGCGCTTGATCTCGTCCGGAGTCTTCAGCCGAAGCTCTCTCAAAAGTTCCTCGATCTCATCCTTGTTCACAATAATCTTGGTATTGGAAAAACCCTGAAACTTACAACTGTCTATATAATCTTCAATCTCATCAATAATCTGTTCGATTCTGCTGCTCATTCTTTTTCCTCCTTTTTACTGAACTTCTTTCGTATCTTTTCCTCCACATACGGGGGAACAAAGGTAGAAATATCCGCATCATAGGAAGCAACTTCCTTTACGGTCGTAGAGCTCAAATAGGAATACTTCAGACTGGTCATCAGAAACACCGTCTCAATCTCCGGCGCGATAATATGGTTCGTCTGCGCCATATTAAGCTCATACTCAAAATCCGGAATGGCCCTCAGCCCGCGGATCAGTACATTGGCATCCATCTCTCTCGCGAAATCTACGGTAAGGCCGCTGAAGGAACGCACCGTCACATTGGGCAGCCCCTTAGTCACTTCACGCAGCATCTCTTCTCTCTCTTCCACTGTAAACATTGGAGTCTTTCCGCTGTTGCTTAACACCCCTACAATCAGCTCATCTACCAGAGCTGCCGATCTGCGAATCACATCAATATGTCCATAGGTCACAGGATCAAAGCTGCCCGGATAAATCCCCTTTTTCATGATTTTTACTTCTCCTTCTTCACCTTCACAAACATATGCACGTTTGTTTTGTACTCTTTCCTCTTCAACACTTCATATCCGTATGCTTCCAGATAATCAAAAGAGGTTTCTTTTGACGCTTCCACGATGATCACCGTATCCCTGTCTGCACAGGAATTCCCCGAAAGCGCTGCAAGGACCTGCTTCTCCAGATCCATGTTATAGGGAGGATCCATGAAAATGTAGTCAAATGCAGGGCCATGATCCAGCCTGGCCAGTGCCGAAAAGACATCCGTCTCCATGAGACGCGCCCTGCTGTCAAGTCTGGTAAACTGAAGATTCTCCCTGATACATGCGCAGGCTTTCTTTGCCTTCTCCACAAAAACCGCTTCCGCAGCGCCGCGGCTCAACGCCTCGATTCCGATGCCTCCGCTTCCGGCGAACAGATCCAGAAACCTGCAGTCACACAGCCCGCCCTGTATCATATTGAACAGCGTCTCCTTGATCCGATCGGTCGTCGGTCTTGTATCCATTCCCTCCACACTCTTCAGCGGAAGGCTTCTTGCAGTGCCTGCAATGACTCTCATAGACAATATCCCCTTATATTACTAATATCTTATTATAATTTTTTGCCGATATTATGTCAATGAATTTCGATATCAAAATCTGTTATTTTTTGAAAGAACTTCTAGTTTAAGAAGCCGTTTTTATCACATACTAACACCGTAATCAAACAGCTGATTACAGATAATACAAAAAGAAAAAGGAGGGAATGGACATGACCAATCGTTCATCCAACACAGCGGCAGTCCCGGAAGCAAAATCTGCACTGGACAAGTTTAAATTCGAGGTGGCAAATGAGCTTGGTGTACCGTTATCTGACGGCTACAACGGAAACCTGACTTCCAAGGAAAACGGTTCTGTAGGCGGATATATGGTAAAGAAAATGATCGAAGCTCAGGAAAAACAGATGATGGGAAGATAACCGTTTTGCATTCATAAAGCGAATCGGGAAAAAGAAAAGAAAAAGATGAAGAGGGCAACTTCTTCATCTTTTTCTTTTCTTTCAGTACTCACAGATTGAGCTTGCCCAGATCCCGGCTCATATATTCATCCAGACGCTTTCGTAAGGCAAGATGCTCCGGCTGCGTAAGCTCCGGATCCTTCTCATACAGGGCATTGACTGCCTCACTGGCCATGGACAGGATCGACGCATCGGTAAAAATATCGCCGATCCGAAACTCCATCAGTCCGCTCTGCCGGATCCCGAACATATCTCCCGGTCCGCGAAGCTTCAGATCCTCCCCTGCAATATAAAATCCGTCATTGGACCGGTTCAGGGTCTGAAGCCGTTTCATGGTATCCCGGTTCTTTGTATCCGACACAAAAATACAGTAGGATTGATACGGTCCGCGTCCCACACGCCCCCGAAGCTGATGAAGCTGTGCAAGTCCGAAGCGTTCCGCATTTTCCACCATCATCACGGTTGCATTCGGCACATTGACGCCCACCTCCACGACAGTGGTGGACACCAGAACCTGAATTTCATTTGCCAGGAAACGTTCCATGATCTCATTTTTTTCCTTTGGCTTCATTTTTCCGTGCAGATATGCCGTGTGAATATCCGAAGGAAACAGCTGTCTGAGCTTTTTCTCATAATCTATGACATTTTCCGCCTCGGTCGTCTCGTTTTCCTCCACCATGGAACAGATGATATAGGCCTGGCGGCCGGCGCGCACTTCCTTTTCAATAAACTGATAGGCGGTTTTATGATAGCTGCTTCCCACTACACAGTTTTTGATGGGAAGACGGTTGGCCGGGAGCTCATCGATCACGGAAATATCCAGATCTCCATACAGAATAATGGCAAGCGTTCTGGGAATCGGGGTGGCACTCATGACAAGTATATGAGGATTCGTCCCCTTTCCGGACAGAGCCTCCCTCTGCCGCACGCCAAAACGGTGCTGTTCGTCCGTCACGACCAGCGCCAGGTTCCAAAAAGCAACCGGCTCCTGAATCAGCGCATGGGTGCCAATGACGATGTCCGCCGTCCCCTCCCGGATCTGTTCATATACCTTACGCTTCTCCCCGGCACTCATGGATCCGGTCAGAAGAACCGGACGAAGCGGAATCTGATGGGAGTCAAACAGCTCCTTCATGGCTTCCATATGCTGTCTGGCCAGCACCTCCGTCGGCACCATCAGTGCTCCCTGATAGCCGTTCAGACACACCTGTGCCAATGCAAGAAAAGCTATGATCGTTTTGCCGGAGCCTACATCTCCCTGTATAAGCCGGCTCATCACATACGATTTTTCCATATCCTCCCGGACCTCCTGAAGGACCCGGATCTGAGCGTCGGTCAGCCGGTACGGAAGCTGCTCCACAAGCGCATCCACCTGAGGCACTTTCCGAATAATATAATCATTTGTCAGCCGGCCCGAGGAGGTTCGGATTCTCCGAAGCGCTGCGATAAACAGAAAAAATTCATCAAATACCAGACGCTTTCTTGCTTCCAGAAGAATCTCCCGGTCTTTTGGGAAATGAATGTTCGTAACTGCAAAATTATATTCCGGCAGACGGTATGTTCTGCGGATATCCAGCGGATAAAATTCCTGCTTTTTTACATATCCATCCAGTGCCTGGGAAACGGCCTTCCCTATCATCTTATTGGTCACACCGGCAGTCAAACGGTATACCGGAAAAAGCCTTCCCATTTTCTCCTCATAAGCATCTGTTTCAAAAAGCTCAGGCTGGATCATCTGAACCCTCTTTCCTGAGCTTTTTATTCTTCCCCGGAAAATATACGTATGCCCGGGAACCAGATTATTTTTCATAAACAGCGCATTGAACCAGGTCACGGACACAGTTCCGGAGCTGTCCGCGACGGAGGAGGTCACAAGGGCCGCTCCCCGGATCCTCTGCACCTTCACGCTCCCGGTCACCCGTCCGGCAATACTTACAACCTCCCCATCGGCCGAAGAAAGCTCGCTGATGAGAAGCGGAGGACGGTATTCCTCATAATCCCTGGGATAATATTCCAGCAGATCCTCGATCGTTCGGATCCCCAGCTTTTCAAACAGTTTCGCGGTCTTATCCCCGATTCCCTTCAGGGTGCGGATATCTCTCTTCATAGCTTCTGCTACTCAACGCTGACCACGTAATAATAGATCGGCTGTCCGCCTGAATGCACTTCCACGTCGCAGTCCGGATAGGTCTCCTCCAGATATGCTCCAAGGGCATCTGCATCCTCAGCGGCTGTGTCTTCTCCGTAATATACACTGATCAGTTCAGAATCTTCGTCCACCATCTGAGCGATCATATCCTTCGTTGTTTCGGATATGTCCTTTCCAACGGAGAGAATGGTCTTATCCCCGATTCCCATAATATCGCCTTCGTGGATCTCCTTGTCATCAATATGGGTATCCCGTACCGCATACGTCACCTGTCCGGTCTTCACTGCTGTAATGCCATCCATCATATCCTGGGCATTCTCCTCCACCGGACGGTCCGGAACGAAATTGATCAGCGCCGTAATTCCCTGCGGAACTGTCTTCGTCGGAATTACAAAGATATTTTTGTCCGTCGTCAGGGACTGGGCCTGATTCGCCGCAAGAATAATGTTCTTGTTATTCGGAAGAATGAATATATTGGTCGCGTTCACCTGATCAATGGCATTGAGCATGTCCTCCGTGCTGGGATTCATGGTCTGCCCGCCCTCAATCAGGTAATCCACACCAAGGCCCTTAAAGATCTCACCAATGCCCTCGCCGATGGATACAGCAATAAAGCCGTACTGCTTCGGCGGCTGTGCCTGGCGCTTCTGTTCGGCAAGCTTTTCCTCCTTCTGCTGTGCCGCCACCTTCTCTGCGTCCTTGATCAGCTTCTCCTGATGCTCCTCCCGCATATTGTCGATCTTCATCCGGGAAAGCGCACCATAGGTCAGCGCCTTCTGTATTGCAAGTCCAGGGTCATTGGTATGTACGTGGACTTTCACAATATCTTCATCCGATACAACCACAATGGAATCACCAATGGACTCCAGATAACCCTTGAATTCCTGTTCCTTTTCTTCGTTGTATTCCTTTTCCAGAAGGATAATGAATTCGGTGCAGTAACCAAATTTGATATCCGCTTCTGCCTGAGGAGAAATCTTCGTTACACCGGAACCGGTTCCGGTGCCTTCGATGGTATAGTCGATCTCCTTTCCGAGAAATGCATCATATGCTCCCTTAAACACCTGCATCAGTCCCTGTCCGCCGGAGTCCACAACACCGGCTTCCTTAAGTACCGGAAGCATGTCCGGCGTCTTTGCGAGCACTTCATCCGCGTATGCAATCACTTCCGGGATAAATACCTCAAAATCATCTGTCGTCTCTGCAAGCTCGCAGGCCTTGTCCGCAGCTCCTCTCGCAACGGTCAGAATGGTACCTTCCTTCGGCTTCATAACCGCCTTGTATGCAGTCTCCACTCCCTTCACCATTGCATGGGCAACCAGCATCGTATCCAGGGTGTCATATTCCCGGATTCCCTTGGTAAATCCACGCAAAAGCTGAGAAAGAATAACACCGGAATTGCCTCTCGCTCCCCGCAGAGAGCCATTGGAAATTGCTTTCGCCAGATCCTCCATTGTCGGGGCCTCCATCGCGTGGACTTCCCTTGCGGCTGACATGATCGTCAGCGTCATGTTCGTTCCCGTATCTCCGTCCGGAACCGGGAACACATTCAGTTCGTTGATCCACTCTTTCTTTGCCTCTAAATTCTTTGCCCCGCCCAAAAACATCTTTGCGACCATTTCGGCGTTGATTGTATTGATAGCCACTGCCAGATCCTCCTTAAATTAATCGATGACGCGAACGCCTTCCACATAAATATTGATTTTCTCAATCTCCAGCCCGGTGAATTCCTCTACCTGATACTTCACCGTACTGATCAGATTGTCAGCAACCGACGAAATATTCACGCCATAGACAACGATCACATGAAAATCCAGCGTGATCTTATTGTCCTTGAGCTCCACGCTGATCCCGTGGGTCAGGCTGTCCCTTTTCAAAAGCTTTACCAGACCGTCCTTCATGTTGACGGAAGCCATGCCAACGATACCAAAGCACTCCACTGCCACGGAGCCGGCGTACTTGGCAATCACATCTGTATCTATTAAAACTTCACCCATCTGAGTATTCATACGTCCCTTCATTCTGGCACCTCCACTTTTCCTGGTCTGTCATTTCTGCACGCCAAAAAGGCTGCAGCGACGCATCCTGTGCATATTATACCCTCTTTGCTTTAAAAAGGAAATATAAAAATAAATATTTTTTATTTTTTGAAATTAACACTTGCAAAAACAGTCTTCATCTGATAGAATACATGTGTTGTGAGTTTTTATGTAGACTTAATAAGATTTTAGGGAGGTGCAATCATGGCAAAATGCGCTATCTGTGAGAAGGGTGCCCACTTCGGACATGCTGTAAGTCATTCCAATAGAAAAACTAACAAGATGTGGAAATCCAATGTTAAATCTGTAAGAGTGAAAGTAAACGGAGCTGCTCAGAGAATGTACGTATGTACTTCCTGTTTAAAATCCGGCAAAGTAGAAAGAGCTTAATACGATTTGACTGACCTCTCAGGTATCTGAGGGGTCTTTTTTTATCCGTATGCAAACTCATATCAAAGCTTATATTAAAAACGGGACTGTCTCTGCCGCATCTGACAAAAGACCGTCCCCTTTTCTTTTTTCAACAGCAAAACAGCTGATATCCAAGTACCAGAAAAATCACCATAACAATCAGTCTGATCAGGATATTGGGCAGCAGAAGCATCAGGAGCATGCCGACCGCTATCCAGAACAGTATAAACCCGATTACACGTTTCACGCGCTTCTCCGTTCCCGCATCCTTACTTACATTATATGCAGCAAAGGCCATCTGCTATACTGTCCTGTTCACTGTCTATTCCTCTTCGGATGCAGAGCCGTCCGGCTTCTGCGTTTGCTTCTTTTCGCTCTTTCCCGCTTTTCCTACCGCATCCTTCACCTCCTCGTCAGACATCATGTCTTTCTTTCCGGATGCAAAACGGTCAACGAAATCCGGAACCATATCCAGGATCTTCGTCACAGAATCCTGATTCTTTACATTCACAAGCTTTGTGTGACCGTTCTGGATCACCAGAATAGCACTGGGCGTGATCTTGCCGCCCATTCCTCCGCCTCCGCCGTTCTTCTTATCTGCAGAGGAAGTACCTGCAGCTACGCCGAAGGATACGTCTACCAGAGGAAGAATGATCGTATCTCCCACAGTAATTGCATCTCCCACTACAGTCTTGGATGTCAGAAAGCTGTCCATCCCCCGAAACAGAGATTCCAAAGATGTTTTAAAATTATTGTCAGCTGACATGATAAATTCCTCCTTATGATTGTCTCAGCTCTTTTATCAGATACCGGATATTCTTATCAAACAGAAGCTTAAGCCCCAGGATCAGAAGATGAATGCCGCGGACATGTCCCCGAAGGCGAATCGTTCCCTTCAGAATCTTCTGTTCGAAATCGGGAGTCACCGCAATCCGGTATCTGTGCAGGCAGCCCAATGCACAGTACAGTCCGTACAGCTGTCCGGTCATTGCCGGATCCTCAAGTCCAATCGTCAGATCTCCGGAAAGCTTCCGCGGTGCGGCGTGACGAAGCAGCCCCATCAGCTGTCTTCTGCAGAGAGAAAAGGCATTTTTTACCTCCTCCTTCTTCAGCATATCCGTATAATACTTCCAGTTTGCTCGTATATCGGTTATTTTAACACAGATCATCCGGAATGTATATTTAAGTTTTTCTAAAATACCCGGACGTTTTTCCATCCGGGAATTTGTCTTACGCTTCGGTACAGCGACAGGTGCAGCAATATTCGCATCTCCGGTTTCCGGTATATCCGATCTTTCCTTTTTTTCTGCAGTCTCTGCATCGGAAAGCGGAGCTTCCTTCTGTTTGCTCTTCTCTTTTCTTTTCTCTTTTTTCTTTTTCTCTTTCTGCTGCCCGGCACGCTTCTCCTTCGCCGGATACAGAGGAAACGATAAGAACCAGAGCAGCCTCAGCTTCACAGAAAGCGTTCCTTCCATATAGCGGACCTGTACCCCGAAGACGTGAAGCAGCCAGCTGATTTTTGCGGACACCCTTGTTTCCTCACCGAGTCCTGCATCTGCCTGATACCGCACAGGGACAAAAAGCACAAGAACCATAAGAAAAAGAAGAATGCCCAGCACTGCCGCCAGGAGAATTCCGAGAATTTTCAAAACAGTCCATACTATATGTAACATTCATCTGCTCCCTTTTCTGCATCTGATTTTTCAAAATAGCTCCGCACATCGGCATTTCCGGTTTTTCGGATCACATCCTCAATGATCCGGATCACCAGCTCCCGGGCATCCTCATAGCTCTGTGCCACCCCTACGATCATCGGAAGATTCCGGCGAAGATAAAGCTGTTTCAGCTGAGAGGCATGCAGGATATCCAGCTGCATCTCACGGGAAGTGCTCAGAGTAATCAGATATATCCGAAAGCTTCCGGCCCCGTGATTCAGACGCCACCGGATCATGCGTATATTCTTTTTTGTCCCTTCATCGGTATACAAAGGATCATACCATTTCAAACCATTCACATCCATTTCAGACCGGAGCCTTTCCGGCTTTTGACCGGCCGGATTCTACCGGTGCATCCGCTCCTCCAGCGCCTGCACCACACTTTCCAGCACTTTGATTCTTGCGTAATATTTGGAATTGGCCTCCACGATAATCCAGGGCGCATAGGTTGTGGACGTCTTGATCAGCATATCGTCCACTGCCTGCTCATAGGCATCCCATTTTGCACGGTTTCTCCAGTCCTCGTCGGTGATCTTCCATCGCTTCTCGGGATCCTGCATTCTTTCGTTGAACCGGCGTTCCTGCTCATCCTTATCTATATGCAGCCAGAATTTCAGAACAATCGCCCCGTAATTTGCAAGCGTTGCCTCCATATCATTGATCTCCTTGTAGGCACGCTTCCATTCCTGCTCCGTACAGAAGCCCTCTATACGCTCCACCATCACTCTTCCGTACCAAGTACGGTCAAATATGGCGATATGGCCGCCCTTTGGAATATCCCGCCAGAATCTCCAGAGGTAATGGTGTGCCTTCTCAATATCGTTGGGCGACGCAGTTGGATGCACCTCATAGCCTCTCGGATCCAGTGCCCCGGTAAGACGCTTGATGGCACCGCCCTTTCCGGCCGCATCCCAGCCCTCAAAGGCAAGGATTACCGGAATCCGTGTCCGGTACAGCTCGCTGTGGAGAATCATAAGCTTATCCTGCAGCTCTTTCAGCCTTTTCTTGTATGTTTCCCGGTCCATGGTCAGGGAAAGATCCGCCGATGCAAGCTTTGAGGACAGCTCTCTCTGAGGATCCGGCTCCATGGGCGAGGGCTTCTGAACGCTCTTCTCCTTCTTTCTTCGAAGGGCCTCCTCCAGCTTGTCTGCCGCCGCAGTTAAAATCTTCACAGTGGCATATTTCTTATCATTGGCCTCCACAATCGTCCAGGGGGCGTATTCCGTATCCGTCTTTTCCAGCATTTCTTCGTTCATGAGAAGGAAACGGTCATATTCCTTATTCCGCTTCAGGTCCTGCTTTGTTACCCTCCAGGCGGTCTCCTCATTGGCCAGGAGCTTTTTGAAGCGCTTTTTCTGTTCGGCTTTCGTGATGGCAAGAAACAGCTTCAGCACCACCGTCCCGTCATCCGTCAGCTGCTTCTCAAAGGAATTGATCTCATCATAGGCATAGCCCAGCTGCTCTTTCGTTGTCACCCCGTCAAACCGGTCCACCAGCACCTTCCGGTACCAGCTGCGGTCAAAAATGGCAATCCTGCCCTTCTGAGGTGTCTTGGTCCAGAAACGCCACAGAAACGGCCGAAGCTTTTCTTCCTCGGATTCCCCGTTGATGGCATATACCTGAAAGCCTCTCGGATCCAGATTGCTGATCAGTTCATTGATCTGGGTTCCCTTTCCGGCTGCGCCGAAGCCTTCGAATACGATGATGACGGGAATCCCTGCCTCCCGGCACTCCCGCTGAAGGCGGGCCAGGCGGATCCCAAGGGCTTCCTTCTTTTCCTTATAGACAGCCTTATCCAGTTTCTTGTTCAGATCCAGTTTTTCAAGCATGGCAAAACCTCCCTTTTATATATTTTACCAGATTTACTAAAATAAATCATCCTGTGCAAAGATTACGGATAAACAACAGGCGGACTAAAACACCAGTCCGCCTGTACGGTTCAGAAATACTTTCTGTTTCCCCATAAATTGCTTTTCTTCAAATCCAGGTATTCATTATAAGCTTTCTCCAGTATCTGCTTCTCATTCGCGAATTTCAGCAGATGATACGCCTCGTGATACTTATAATATCCGGAATCCACGAAATATTCCTCACGCTGTGGTTTGCTGTAATAACTGTCCGCCATCATCAGATACCAGTGAACATCCTTCTCCACCGTATCCTCCGGAATGTTGAAGGAGTACTGACTCTTCCCCACATACTTGATGATGGAAGCATTCACTCCGCTCTCCTCACATACCTCACGGATAGCCGTATCCTTATATTCCTCACCGGCTTCTACAGTTCCCTTCGGTAAAACCCAACCTTCGTACTTATTTCGATAATTCTTATATAAAAGAAGAATCTTACCACGAAAAATAACCACACCGCCACAGCTTGTTGCTTCTATCATTGCAATCCCTCCTGCTTGGTGTCCCATATACTGATTTTAGTATACCTCTTTACAGATATGCATGCAAGCTAATTGTAATATGCGTCAAATATTTTTTTCGCGATGGGAACTGCATATTCGCTTCCGGATCCGGCTTCCTCCACGATCACCGTCACCACAATATCCGGAGAATCCACATTGGAAAATCCCGTAAACCATGCATGGCTTTTGGATTTGTCACTGGAAAACTCCGCTGTTCCGGTCTTGCCGGCTGCCGTATAGCTCTGACCGCTCAGCCTGCTGGCTGTTCCTTCCGTCACAACTCCTTCCATCAGATCGGTAAGGATCTGTGCTTCCTCAGCCGTCATCAGCTTCCCGTAGGCGCTGGGCGTGTATTTCTTCACAGAATCTCCCGTGTAATTTTCAACCGAATCCACAAGATAGGGCTGCATCAGGACACCCCCGTTTGCAATGGCTGAAGTGATAAGCGCCATATGCATCGGAGATACCATGGTTTTTCCCTGTCCCATGGCCGTCATCATGGCCAGACTGTCCTCGGAATCCCCGGCAAGGGAAAAGGTGCTTTTTGTATACGGAATGGAAACCGGGAGCTCTTCATTAAAGAGAAGCTCTGAGCAGGTCCTGCGGAATTTATCCCGGTCCAGAGTAAGTCCTATACTGGCAAAGGCAGAGTTGCAGGATTTTGCAAAGGCGGTATTAAAATCCTCCTGCCCATGCTGATTGCCGTGATAGCAGCTGATGGTATAGCCTTCATTGGTGAAGCTTCCTTGGCAGTCAAAGGAAAAGCTCTCATAATCCGGATTCTCCCGGATATATTCCAGGGCAGTCACGATCTTGAACACGGATCCCGGCGTATACTGGCCCTGGGTCGCCCGGTTCAGAAGCTCACTCTTCTCCGAGGAGATCAGCGTATTCCAGTTTGCGCTGACCGTATTCGGATCATAATCCGGCTTCGATACCATGGCCAGGATCTTTCCGGTCTCAGGCTCCATCACGACCACTGCTCCCCGGTAATTGCCAAGCGCCTCATAGGCTGTTTTCTGAAGCCTGTAATTCAGCGTTGTGATCACATTATCCCCGATATTTTTCTGTTCCTTCAGTTCTTTCATCACCCGCTCTCCGAAAAAGGCATTGGAGGTAAGCAGATGGAAATTGGCGATGGATTCCACGCCCGTCTTTCCGTTGGTATCATAGCCCACCACATGGGCAAACATGTTGGAATAGGGATAGACTCTGGTCTCACTTCCGTCGGACGCCACATCCGTCCGGGCAAGCACCTCTCCGTCCGCGCTGTAGATGCTTCCTCTCACCACGCGGTCCGCAAAGGTATCCTGCCTCGTATTATACGGACTGTTGATGACATCTGCGCTCTTAAATACGTTAAAATATACCAGATACAGGAGCAGACAGATGAATATTCCCGAAAACAGGTAGGTGATGACAAAATATTCCTTATTGTTCTTACGGTTTTGCCCGGACCTTCTGCCGGCCTTCCTTCGGTCCGGAAGCTTTTGCTTCTCTTCTTCGCTTTCCAGATCCAGAATTTCCAGCTCTTCCGGAAGACGTTTTCCTCTTTTTTGAAGCATCGATTCCTTGCTGCGGTTCTCTCTCAAGCTCTTCACCTTCCTCATCTTCCCGCATGATATACATACCCTGAATAATCGCAAACATGGCCAGCGTACTCAGCATCGAGCTTCCTCCCATACTGATCAGCGGCAGTGTAACACCGGTCAGCGGAATGAATTTGATCCCGCCTCCGATGGTCAGAAATACCTGGAAGGCATAGGCTGCTCCCAGCCCAAGTGCCACCAGCTTGTAAAATTCATCCGTCATCTGTATGGCAATATTGACAAACATCACAAAACAGCTCAGACAGATCAGAATCAGGCAGATTCCGAAAATTGCTCCCATTTCCTCCACAATGGCAGAAAAGATAAAATCCTTCTTCACCACGGGAATCTGGGACGGAGAACCCTGATACAGTCCCATTCCGAACCAGCCTCCGGTTCCGATGGCAAACAGCGACTGGGCCACCTGATAACCTCCGTTGTCGTAATTGCCGAAGGGATCCTTCCAGGCAAGCACACGAACACGCACATGGGAAAACAGCTTATAGGCCACCACAGAAGCAGCGCAGCCTCCCGCAATGCCCGCGGCGGTCAGCAGCCGGTTTTTCGTACCCGCATAAAGCATCACCATATAGACCACAAAGAAAATCAGTCCCATTCCCAGGTCTCTGGACAGAACAAGAATCATGACGTGGGCGGCGGCAACCGCCGTGGTAATCAGCACCTGCTTCTTCTCCTTGGACCGGTAAAACATGGATGCCACAAAAAAGACAAAGATCAGCTTCACGAACTCCGACGGCTGGATTGTCACTCCTGCAATGGTAAAGGACAGCTTCGCCCCGTAGCTTGTCAGGCTGAAGACAGCAACGATCCCCAGCATTGCAATACCGGCCGCTCCGTATACCCATCCCAGATTCCGGAAAAACCGCATTCTCTGGATCAGGGCCGGTATCACAGCCGTAACGGCAACCGCTGCGGCCACAATGAAAAACTGCCTGACAGAGGACTCGAAATCAATTCTGGTAAGTATGATGAAGCTGATCGTCAGCAGCATACACATATTATTGGTGATGAGCCGGGAGCTTTTCCTGTATACAAACGAGTAAAACAGCAGAATTCCCAGCAGCAGGGCTACCTGCGCCCCGTAGAACATCCATACCTTCTGGTCCTCTGTCTTGATATAAATCACCAGATATCCCATCAGATGCAGCAGAAACATAAGATAATTCTGATTAAAAAAAATCTTATTCTGCTTTCGGATATCATGGGTGCGGAACACATTGAAGCTCTGATAGGTATAAAAACAGATCAGAATGATCAGAATGTATTTCGCAAGCTCAACAATAAGATTTGTCATCTGCTCCTCCTGCTTTATTCCACCCCGCGGTTAAAATGTCCACGGGTAAAATCAGGGAACGGACAGACCTGCGGTTCCCTGCGGTAAAACGAACGGACATACGCATCCAGGATCTGCCGCGTTTTGTTTCTGTCCTCACACGTAAAGGAAAGACGGATGCTTTTTACACCAAGCGCACGGATCTTCTCCTCACAGTCTGCCAGCCACAGCGGCGCACTGTTGTAAATCACATTGATACATTCCCTGCAGTCCTTCTGCACCGGAAAGTATTTCCGGTACCGGTCCTTTAGCATCAGGCCCTTCTGGTCTCTGGTACAGCTTCCGGTATTCTTCTCCACACACTGTGCGGAGACCATCAGCGGAAGATAGCCGTATACGAGAAGCTCACTGCCGCTTAAGTCTCTTCTTAAAAGCTCCTTATAATTAAGCTCCACCGGAACGGTATCCTCTGAAACCATGCTCTGAAGCAGTCCGGATGCCCGGTCATTCATCGCATACAGCGAATAATCCGAACGGATCTCTCCGGGATAGCCGTTCTCTTTTAAGAAGCCAAGCTCATCCACGGTATGAACCACGATGCCGTCAAAGCCGGCATCCTCAAGAGCCGGAAGAAGGGCTCTGTAGCGTTCCTCTGTCCTTCTTCGGAAAACCGGAGGCATCAGAAGAAAGACCCGCTTCTGCTGCTTTCTGCATAACTGTACCATATGAAGCAGAGCTTCCCTTTCCTTCTGATCCGGGATCATCCGGTCCGATACATAAATATCTGAAACCTCCCGGGTCCTTACTGCCTGTGTCAACTGATCCTGATTTTCCACCGATACGGTAAGCAAAGGCTCTCTTCCCTCATCGCTTCCTGCTTCCTGAATGAACGATCGGGAGCCCTTCTCTTTCCTCTTCACCGGAATCGTCCGGTAAAATCTCTCAGTCAGCTCTCGTTCCATCTGCTCCAGTGCATCCCGGCGCAGCGTATTCAGCTCCTGAACAGGCAGAAACACATCCGGATCCATCTCTATATCCAGTGTCCCGAATACGAACGGTGTATTGCCGGTTTTGCGAAGCTGTGCCTCCACCTTCTCTCTGGAAAGAGGCTGTCTTACTGCCTCCTGAACCAATTCTCCCGAGAGGCATACCCGGGCAGTATCATGCTCCAGTTCCATTGTAGCCGGAAATCCTTTAAAAAGCTTTAACTTCCCATTAATTTTTTCTTGATTTTTCCCTTCCACATACCTTTTGCGGAACTGACTGTAAAACGCTTCGTCCGAGGTATTATAATCCGGCTTCCGAAGCGTCATCATCCCAGGCCCGTTATACTGCTTCAGGTATCCGCCGGAAAAACCGCTCCTCGTATAGAGCTTTTCCAGCGTCTCCATATCCTTCCGGTCAACCCGGTAGCCGTCCGAACCCTTCTCCTCATAAAGATCCAGGTATTTCCGGTAAATGCTGACCACACCGGCGGTATACTCTGCCCGCTTCATCCGTCCCTCGATCTTTAAGGAGGTCACCCCTGCCTCCAGAAGCTCCGGAAGGCTGTCGAGGGTACAGATATCCCTGGGGCTCAGCGGATACAGCGGCAGATGCCCTGCATTTCCCTTCCTGCCCTGACCGGTCTTCTCACTCCTGTGAACCTCATAGGCCAGTCGGCAGGGCTGTGCACACCTTCCCCGGTTTCCGCTCCTGCCGCCCAGAAGACTGCTCATCAGACACTGCCCGGAATAACAGTAACACAGTGCCCCGTGAATGAAGCACTCGATCTCCAGATCGGTGTTTCGGCAGATCTGTCCGATCTCCTGCAGAGAAAGCTCCCGGGCCAGAACGACCCGGTTCACCCCCAGGGTTTCAAGAATGCGTACTCCCGATAAACCGGTAACCGTCATCTGTGTGCTTGCATGAAGGGCAAGCCCCGGAAACTGCTCTGCAAGGAAGGATAAGACCCCCAGGTCCTGCACGATCACCGCGTCCAGTCCATGCTCATACAGCGGAGCAATATATTCATATAAATCCTCCAGCTCCCGGTTTTTCAGCAGCGTATTCACCGTAAGATGCAGCTGCTTTCCCCTGATATGGAGATAATCCATGGCAGAAAGCAGCTCCTCCTCTGACAGATTCCTGGCATAGGCCCGGGCGCCAAACCGGCTGCCGCCCACATAAACCGCGTCCGCTCCGGCAGAAGCTGCGGCAATGACTCCTTTATAGGAACCGGCCGGGGCCAGAAGTTCCGGTCTTCCTGTTCTCATTCTTTTCCTCCGTCCACAAAAACCTTCCAAAATAAAAACATCCACGGCAGAATCCTGCCATGGACGCATCAGTCCTATTTTCTGTTCGTACTTGCAAGCTCTGCTTCCAGTTTCACTATTTTCTTCTGAAGGCTGTCAATTTCCTGTTTCAGATTCTTGATCTTCTTGTCAGCCTCTTCGTATTTCAGCCTGGAAGCCACGAGATCGTGCTTCAGATCATAGATTTCCTTGTCTTTCCCTTCATATTCCTTCATCAGATGATCGGCCTGCTTCTTCGCCTTGAAATAATCATCCGCGATATTCAGCTGGATCAGCATATTCCGGTAATCCAGGGACTGGCGCTTGAAGCCGTCCAGCTCATTGAATTCATTGATCTTTCCGTTTATGTAAGAGGCAACTTTCTGAAGGTATTCCGCGCTCTCATATCCGCTCAGCTTAATGACCTTCCCGCCGATTAATACTTCCGCCACATTTTTTGAAATCATAACGACTCTCCATATCTTTCTGTATTAACTTATATTATAAACGAATTTGTCGGAAAAACAATCATAAATTTCATTCTGTGTCAGGAACCGGAAGACCGAGATGCAGATATGCCCGTTCCGTCACCGTTCTTCCTCTGGGTGTCCGGTTCAGAAAGCCATTTTTGATCAGATACGGCTCATATACTTCCTCCAGGGTTCCGGCATCCTCACCGATGGCAGCTGCCAGTGTATCCAGGCCCACCGGACCTCCCTTAAATTTATCGATCATGGTAACCAGAATATTCCGGTCAATGTGATCCAGGCCAAATTTATCCACCTCCAGAAGATCCAGCGCAAAAGCGGCAACCTCCTCCGTGATGATCCCGTCATATTTTACCTGGGCAAAATCCCGCACTCGTTTCAGCAGGCGGTTGGCCTGCCGGGGCGTTCCCCGGGATCTTCTGGCAAGCTCATAGGCTCCCTTCTCTTCGATGCTTACGCCCAGAACATCTGCGGACCTGAGAATGATCGTCTTCAGCTCTTCCGTATTATAAAATTCCAGACGGTGCACTACCCCAAACCGGTCCCGCAGGGGAGCAGTCAGCATGCCTGCCCTGGTGGTAGCTCCCACAAGGGTAAACTTCGGAAGATCCAGCCGGATGGAACGGGCGGAAGCCCCCTTCCCGATCATGATGTCAATGGCAAAATCCTCCATGGCCGGATACAGCACCTCTTCCACCTGACGGTTGAGCCGGTGGATCTCATCCACGAAGAGCACGTCCCCCTCCTGAAGATTATTGAGAATCGCTGCCATCTCCCCCGGTTTTTCAATGGCGGGTCCGGAAGTGATCTTGATATGGACTCCCATTTCATTTGCAATGATCCCCGCCAGTGTCGTCTTTCCAAGTCCCGGAGGGCCGTAAAACAGTACGTGATCCAGCGCCTCCCCGCGCTGCTTCGCCGCATCGATATAGATTCTGAGATTGGACTTCGCCTTCTCCTGTCCGATGTAATCTTTCAGAAGCTGAGGCCGCAGATGACTCTCAATGTTCAGATCCTCCTCCATCGCTTCTGTCGTTATAATCCTCTTTGCCATGTATCCACCTCGTAAACCGTAAATCCTACATAAATGCCATCTGCTTCAGAGCAGCCTTCAGAATTGCTTCCGTATCCATACCGGCGGTATCTCCGGCCTTCTTCACAGCAAGCACGGCGTCCGTATTGGAATAGCCAAGGGCAACCAGCGCCTGGATCGCCTCACTTCTGGCCGCTCCCGGAGCACCGCTCACCGGTGCGGCAGCTTCCCCGGCGCCATCCGCAAACGTTTCTATGGTATCCGAAAGCTTCATCCGGTCCTTCAGATCCAGAATTACCCGCTGGGCCGTCTTCATGCCGATCCCCGGTGCACGGCTGATCGCCTTCGCATCTGCGCAGGCCACGGCAAACCTCAAGTCATCCGCCGATAAGGCGGTAAGAATGCCAAGAGCCCCCTTCGGCCCTATGCCATTCACACCGATCAGCAGCCGGAACACAGACAGATCATCTCTGGTCAGAAAACCGAAGAGAGAGATACCGTCCTCCTTCACCTGCATATACGTGTAGATCTTTACCGGACCTTTCGTGCCGGAAAGCGCCTCACAGGTTCTTCCGGTCACACGCACCTCATATCCCACACCGTTCACATCCAGAACCAGAAAGTCCTCCCCCAGCTCTTGGATCTCCCCGCATAAATATGCAATCATCTTTTTGTCTCCAATCCTTTATAAATCCCATTCCCTGCCCGGCTTACAAATCCCCGGACATTCCCTTCGGGAGCCGCTTTCTGACCTCTGAGGCGGCAATTCCGATGAGAAAGCCTGTGACCACACCGGACACCAGAAGCACCGGAAGATAATAGGCAATGCTTACATTTTCCACCACTGCCATAGCCACCAGAATCTGCCCGACATTATGAAAGATACCGCCCCCGATGCTCACCCCGGCAATACTGAATTTCCCGGAGCGCTTCATAAGCGCCATAACAGCCAGGCTCAACACGCCGCCGGCCAGGCTGTAGATAATACTGTACATATTTCCAAAGAGAAAGCCTGCCAGAAATACCCTGGCACAGGAAAGCAGCAGCGCCTGCCCTGCCCCGCAGCTATACAGAAAAAGGACAATCACAAGATTGGTCAGTCCCAGCTTGACTCCCGGAATACCGAAATAAAACGGTATCAGCGATTCCACATAGCCAAGAATCAGTGCAAGCGCGAGAAACACGCCAAAATACGCCGGATGATAGGATTTTTTCCTCATAGGTCCCGATGCTCCTTCTGTTATCTTACCTGGAAATGGAATCCAGCTCCTCTTCCTCCCCGCCGGAAACCTCCGCCACCACCTGATTGGGCAGACATACGATCGTCTCCCGGTCCCGGGATATGGCATTCTGGTGAACACACAGCTTATCCGGGCAGTCGGCCTGCGTCATATCCGCCCTGCCATCCTGTATACTCAGATGATTGGTTCCATTAATATCGATCTCCTGATCCTCGTCCAGCGGATAGGTTCCGAACACCTCTCCCTCCACCGTAACGACGACCACGGCTCCTTCCTTATGAACCACAAAGGAATTCACCAGATAAAAGATAAGCGCGGCTGCAAGCACAGCCCCCGCCAGTATCCAGTCATTCTTCTTCATAGGATCTTCCTTTCATACTTATTTATCATAGCACAAGGATATATCAAAAGCAACCAAACGTTCGATACATTTTTCATTTCTTGCGATTTGGGATAAAATATATTATACTCTCTTGTATACCCGCTTTGGCGGGAAATTTTTGCAAACAGGTGAAACTTCTATGAAAAAAAACACATATAAAAAGATATTAACCGCACTGCTTCCATGCATGCTGCTTTCCATGCTCTGCCTGGGCGGCTGCTCCGGAAAACAGGAGCCCGTCTCCAAAACCGGCTTTCTCTTTGACACCGTGGTAACCATCACGCTGTACGGAAGTGACCGGGATCAGGAGGAGCTTCTTGAGGAATGCTTCCGGAAGGGGGAAGCCTATGAGCAGCTTTTCAGCCGTACGATTGAGACAAGCGAGATCAGCCGGATCAATCAGGCAAAGGGGGAGCCCGTCACGGTAAGCGACGATACCCGGGAGCTGATCGAAAAGGGACTGTATTATTCGGAATTATCGGGAGGAGCCTTCGATATCACCATTGCCCCGGTCAGCAGCCTGTGGGATTTCAAGTCTGCTGATCCTTCCGTCCCCGATGCGGATGCCATTTCCCGGGCTGTTCAGGCGGTGGATTACCATACGGTACACATTGACGGAAATCAGGTATGGCTTGAGAATCCCGATGCTGCCCTTGACCTTGGCGGAATTGCCAAGGGCTTCATTGCAGACCGGCTGAAGGAATTCCTCGTAAGCAACGGCGTGTCCTCCGGCATTATCAATCTGGGAGGGAACGTGCTGACCATCGGGCAGAAGCCGGACGGCTCCGACTATGTGATCGGTATCCAGTATCCGTTTAAGGAGCAGAATGAGGTGATCGATACGGTACAGATCGCCGACAGCTCCATGGTCTCCTCCGGAGTGTATGAGCGGTATTTCTATGAGGGCGACACGCTTTATCACCATATCCTGGATCCGAAGACCGGTTATCCGTATGAAAACAGCCTGCTCGGGGTTACGATCCTTTCCTCCGATTCAGTGGATGGCGACGGGCTGTCCACCACCTGCTTTGCCCTTGGCCTTGAAAAGGGCACCGAGCTGATCCGGAGCCTGGACGGCATAGAAGCCATTTTTATCACGGATGACTATAAACTGCACCACGTTCGCTGAAAAAATATCCGCACTTTTTCAAAAGGGACAGGTCCTGCCAAAGACCTGTCCCCTGTTCTATTCACAGCTATCTGTTCTTTATTTTGTGTGTCCGTCCATCTGCGAAACAGAGCAACCGCTATTCTCCCACCCGGACACACCGAACGGTCACCCGACTTCTTCCTCCCGGGGTACAGGTAAACAGCGTCAGATCCCAGTCTCCCTCTTCCATCGCCTCTGTATCCGAAGGTTTTAAAATTTCCTGTTCCGCCACCTCATAACAGAATACATTTCCATCCATATCGGTAAAGAGAACCGTATCCTTCTCCCACAGCTTTTTCAGATTTCCGAAGTGAGAAGCATAATTATGGCCTGCAAGAATCAGATTGCCCGTATATACAGAACCGCTGTACCGGCAGGGAGCTTTTCGAAGCTTCGGATAACTCCAGTTCCATGTGACAATCTGGGTGGACCCTATAATTCCATTTCTGTTTGAAACGTTTCCACTCGACATTTCACCACAAAAGTGCTAATTTAGGTTATTTTACCATATACACTGCAAAAGTTCAATCCGCAGTACTAAAAAACAACATAAAAAATGTAAATTTTTTGTTATTGTAAGTTTCCGTTTTCCTCCTTTACATAGGCAATCTTCTCCTCCACCTCGGCAGTTACCGTTCGCCCGTAGATCTGGCCCTTCAGCGCCTCCGCCTGAGCGATCAGGTCTTCCTTTTGTTTCGCATCTGTCGCGTTCATGGCCTGGCTCAGCAGCTGGTCAATGGTGTCTGCTGTCATATGGTCCTGACGGTAATTGGCAACCGTATATCCCGGACTTAATTCTTCCTCATCTGCTCTTCCGGGGAGATAATCCTCATAGGCTCCTACCGACGAAGCAAAGGTAAGCTCCTCTGACGATACCGTCTGATAAACGGTAAACTCCTTTTTCACGGGATCCTTTGCCAGCTCTGTCATAACGCTTTTATAGATAGTCAGAGGATAACTGCTTCCGGACAGCCCGCTTACTTTCTTAGGATCATCACAGCCCACCCAGACGGCCATCGTATAATCCGGAATCATTCCGCAGAACCAGCCGTCCTTGTTATTATTGGTGGTTCCTGTTTTTCCGGCACATGGAATATCTGATTTCCATGCCATCCGGTGAGCAGTACCGTATGTTACGACACCCTCCAGGAGCTCCAGCATTTCCTTTGCGGTTTTGGCAGAGTAAATCTCCTGTTCTTTTGCATCCTTATATATTTCCTTTCCATTATAAAGAATGGATGTAATACAGGTAGGATCCTTATGCTTTCCTCCGGCCGTAAAGCTTCGGTATGCACCTGCCATTTCCACAACATTGGTCCCATAGGTAAAGCCGCCCAGGGCAGAGACAATATTCTGGTCTGAATACATCAGCCTTGTAAAATGCATATGTTCCAGATAGGACAACCCTTTGGATACACCGACCTTTTTCATCAGAAAACAGGCTGCACCGTTTTTGGAATGATAGAGTGCCGCATCCAGAGAAATGGGTGCTCCGGAAAGCTCCTTTGCCGGATTTTTTTTCAATTCTTCCACGGAAATTTCCTGAAGAGTGGATGATTTTGTATATCCCATATCCAGGGCCGGACCATATACAAGCAGCGGCTTGATGCTGCTTCCCGGCTGGCGAAAGCTTTGATACGCCCTGTTCAGCGTATGACTGTCCTCATCCCCCTGGCTTCTTCCTCCGCTTATGGCTACCACCTTTCCGGTCTCATTGTCAAGGATCACGGAAGCTGCCTGAAGCTCATATACTCCATCCGCTCCCACTTCGGTAAACCTTTCCAGCGACTGATCGATGCTGTCCTGCAAAAGCTTTTGTTTTTCCGGATCCAGTGCCGTATATATTTTATATTTTCCCCGGTAAATCCGTTCCTTCTCCCGGTCATAGGCCTTTTCATAATTTTCGCGGTAGGACTTATATTCGTCATCACTGCCAAAATAGTAACAGAACGCAAAACCGTCCTGCTCCATCAGACAGCGCACTGCACAGTCCAGGGCATAGCTGGATTCATAATTGTTCCACTCACTTTTCTTTTCCAGAATCTTTGGGTTCTCCCTACATGCAGTATCATAATCCTCCTGATCCAGATATCCCTGTTCCTTCATGTTCCGTAGGATTTTATCCCGCCTGCTTAAGGTATGCTCCAGATTACTTCTCGGATTATACCAGGTGGGAGAATTGGGAATGGCACACAAAAGTGCTGTTTCGGAAACACTCAGTTCGCCGCAGCTTTTTCTGAAATAGCTCTGTGCCGCGGCCTCCAGCCCGTAATTTCCGTTTGCGAAATAGACATTATTAATGTAAAATTCCAGAATTTCGTCCTTGGTGTATGCCCGTTCCAGCGCCAGAGCCAGAAAGATCTCCTTTACCTTTCTTCGGACCGTAACCTCATTGTTCAGAAAGACCGTGCGGGCCAGCTGCTGGGTAATGGTGCTTCCTCCCTGCAGCGTTTCTCCGCCTGTCTTTATATAGACAAACAGACTGCGCAGAATCCCAATGGGATCCACACCCGGATGATAGTAAAACCGCTGATCCTCCACCGCGACAAATGCATTCTTTGCCGTTTCGGGAATTTCCTCATAATCCAGATATACCCGGTCTTCTCCTGTATTCAGCTTTGCAGCCACATTTCCCTGTGCATCGTAAATATAGGAATTTTCCTTTTGTGAAAAAATTTCTCTTCCGCTGTTCCGGACTGTCTGTGCCGCGTCTATGTAAAAACAGACAAAAACCCCTGATAAAACCAAAAATCCGGCCAGCAGAACAACAGTAACGCATTTCAGAATTTTTTTACGTCTTTTCTTCATTTTTCTGCCTCCCATTCAGTATACGAATATCTGTGCGCGGCTATAACGCCGCAGACAGATTCTTTTTCTTTTTAAAGGCAAATATACATCCGAAAAAAAAATCCGACAAGTCCTTTTCTTAAATTTTTATAAAAACTTAAGCATTACGTCAAAAAGGGCCAGGATATCTTATGATACCCTGACCCTTCCAATATTTCTTTTGTTTCATACAAAAGCTGTACTATGCCTCCGGCTTCTCCTCTGCCTTTGCAGCAGCTTCTGCCTTCGCAGCAGCAGCCTTAGCGGCAGCGGCCTCCTTGGCCTTTGCAGCAGCTTCTGCTTTCTTCTTGGCATCGATCTCTTTGATCTTCTGCGCCTTGGCATTCATGGTAATGATACCCTTCGGGCACTTGGCAGCACAGATTCCGCAGCTGATACATTTCTCATAATCGATATGAGCCACGTTGTTCTCCATGGTGATGGCTTCCTTCGGACACTGCTTTGCACAGATTCCGCAGCCGATACATCCAACGGAGCATACAGCCATAACGTCTTTGCCCTTGTCATGAGAGCTGCACTCTACACGGCACTCTGCCTTGTAAGGAACGAGCTCGATCAGCTTCTTCGGGCAGGCAGCGATACACTTGCTGCAGGCCTTACATTCTACCGGATCCACAACGGCAACGCCGTCCACAACATGAATTGCATCAAACGGACATGCAGCCACGCAGGAGCCATAACCCATACAGCCATAGGAGCATGCCTTGGAGCCTGCACCCGGAAGTGCTGCAGCCATATTACAATCCTGAACACCGCTGTACTGGTATTTTTCTTTTGCTTTCTCACAGGTTCCGGCACATTTAACAAATGCAACCATCTTCTCGCCGCTTCCGGCTTCCACACCCATGATCGCAGCGATCTTATTGCATGCCTCCTCGCTGCATACCGGACAGCCGTTTACCGGAGCTGTTCCTGCAGCAATTGCTGCAGCCAGTCCGTCACAGCCCGCAAATCCGCAGCCACCGCAGTTTGCGCCGGGCAGCTCTTCACGAACGGCAACTGCCTTCTCGTCAACTTCAACTTCAAATTTTACACCGGCAACTCCAAGGAAGATACCGATAAATAAGCCAACTGCCGCAATTACAACAGTAGCAATAATAATTGCCTGTACACTCATCTTCCAGCCCTCCTTAAATAATTCCCGAGAATCCGAAGAAGGCAATAGCCATCAGAGAAGCGGTAATCAGAACGATCGGGGATCCCTTGAAGGCAGCCGGAAAATCGTTGTATTCCATCTTCTCACGGATACCGGCCAGGATCACGATGGAGATTGTGAAACCAACAGCCGTAGCAAAGCCGTTTACGATACTCTCAATGATATTATAGCTTTTCTGTACATTGGTCAGAGCCACACCAAGAACTGCACAGTTGGTGGTGATCAGCGGAAGATATACGCCCAGCGCATTGTACAGAGAAGGCATGGATTTCTTCAGGAACATTTCCACAAACTGTACGAGAGCTGCAATAACAAGGATAAACACAATTGTCTGCAGGTACTCGATATTCAGCGGAACCATAATAAAATCGTAAAGTAAAATTGTAATCGTAGATGCAAGGGTAATAACAAAGATAACGGCAACACCCATGCCGGCTGCAGTTTCTACCTTCTTGGATACACCAAGGAAAGGACAAATTCCAAGGAACTGGCTAAGTACAACGTTACTTACAAGCGCAGAACCGATTGCAATAATTAACAAATTTCCCATCTGTACTCACCCTCCTATTCAGCTTTTGCAGCAGCTGCTTTTCTTGCAGCCTTTGCTTTCTTCTCATTGTTCAGATTGATCTTGTTCTGAATCGCCACAAGGAATGCCAGAACAAGGAATGCGCCCGGTGCCAGGATGAAAATAGTAACAGGCTCATATACTGCCTCCGGAAGAACCTGGAAGCCAAAGATCTGTCCTGCTCCGATCAGCTCACGTACCGCACCAATAACAGTCAGCGCCCAGGTAAAGCCAAGGCCCATACCAACGCCGTCAAACAGAGACATCATCACCGGATTCTTGCAGGCATATGCCTCCGCACGGCCCATGATGATACAGTTAACAACGATCAGCGGGATGTAAAGACCCAGAGCAGCATCCAGTGCAGGCAGGAAAGCCTTTAACAGCAGCTGAGTTAATGTTACAAATGAAGCAATAACTACAATAAAGCCGGGGATACGAACCTTATCCGGAATAAAATTACGCAGCGCCGCAATCAGAACATTACACAAAATCAGTACTGCGGTTGTTGTAAGACCCATACCTAATCCGTTGAATGCGGATGTGGTTACAGCCAGTGTCGGACACATACCGAGCATGATCACAAAGGTAGGGTTTTCTTTAAAGAGACCATTGGTCACTCGTTCCATATATTTGTTCAAAGTATTTCCCTCCTATTCCTGAATGCTCTGATACAGAGCAATCGCCGCATTGGTTCCGTTCGTCATGGCATTTGTGGTAACGGTTGCACCGCTGATGGCGTCAACCTTGCCTTCTTCACCGTTTTTCGTATATTCAAGCGGAGCATCTGCAGACATACCTACGAACTGATCCTTCCAGTTGGTTGTCTGAGCCTTCATACCAAGACCTGCGGTCTCACCGATGGACAGAATGGAAAGTCCGCTGATCGTACTCTCATTTGTGATACCAACGGTGAATTTGATATCTCCGCCGTATCCTTCATGATCAACAACCGTTACTACGACACCTACAGATTCGCCGCCCTTCTTGGCAACAAGTGCTTCCTCCACGTCTGCCTTTCCGGTCAGTCCTGCATCCGCGAGAACAGCATCAACATTTGAAAGATCAATTGCCTCGGAGAAATCATCCGCATCCGCAAATACCGCCTTGCATGCCTCAGCCTTTGCCTTTGCTTCCTGCTCAGCGATAGGATCCTTGGTAATTTCGTTTACAAGGCCGAGAGCCAGACCAGCTACCAGAGTAATAATGGTGATATGAACTGTGTCTTTAATAATCGTATTTTTCATTATTTCTCGCCTCCTTTACCGAATGCCTTCGGAATGGTTATGCGCTCGATCAGCGGAACCAGAAGGTTACTGAAGATGATTGCATAGGATACACCCTCTGCGGAGCCTCCGAAAATACGGAACAGTCCGGTCAGACATCCAAGAAGAATACCATATAAGATCTGGCCCTTCTTTGTGATGGGACTCGTCACATAGTCGGTAGCCATGAAGAATGCACCGAGCATCAGTCCGCCGCCTGCCAGCTCTGCACAGACATAACCGAGGTTATGCTGTCCGAAGATGAATGCAAACACAGCAAAGGTTACGATATATGTACCGGGGATGCGAAGATCGATCACATCCATCCAGATCAGGAAGATCGCACCGATCACGATGGCGATCACGGATGTCTCACCGATGGTTCCGGGGATACGTCCGATTACCATATCCAGTACATTTACGCTCTCTCCTGCCTTTAACAGTGCAAGGGGAGTAGCACCGGTTACACCGTCATAGGTGAAGGTTGTCATTCTTCCGGTAAAGGAAATCAGAAGGAAGCATCTTGCACCCAGTGCCGGGTTCATGAAGTTCTGGCCAAGTCCTCCGAAGAGCTGCTTTACAACGATGATTGCAAACGCACTTCCGAGAATGCCCAGCAGGCACATACGGATCAGATTCTCTGTTCCGTAAGGGCAGGGAAGGTTCAGTGCAAGAAGAAGTCCGGTAACTGCAGCTGACCAGTCTCCGACGGTACAGGTCTTATGCATTGCCTTCTCATATAAATATTCTGCAGCAACAGCAGCACCAACGGTAACTGCGATAACAATTAACGCGTTGATTCCGAAATTATAAATACCAAAGAGACTCGCAGGCATCAGTGCGATGAATACGTACATCATGATCTTGCTTGTCGTATCTTTGGAACGAACGTGTGGTGAGGATGATACATTTAATAATCCACTCACAGCTTTCCACCTCTTTCTCTAGATTCTATTATTTTCTCTTGCTTGCGATGACGGTTTTCTTCATGGAGCGGATGGCCTGTGCAAGCGGGCGCTTTGCAGGACATACATAGCTGCAGCTTCCGCACTCAATACATTCCAGACCTTCCCATTTTTCAAACAGCTCCGGAACATTATTCTGGGAATAATCCGCAAGTCTGGACGGAACGATACGGGACGGACATACGGATACGCAGCGTCCGCAGTTGATACATGCGGTCTCGGCATATCTGGAAACCTCATCCTCGGTAAATGCCAGCAGTGCGGAAGAAGTCTTCGTCACCGGGCAGTCCGTGCTGTACATTGCAAATCCCATCATCGGGCCGCCGGAGATCAGCTTCTGAGGCTCGCTCTTGTATCCGCCTGCAGCTTCGATCAGCTCATTGAAGTTGATGCCGAGAGGTGCCAGGAAGTTTCTGGGCTCAGCGATCGCCTGGCCGGTAATGGTAACGACTCTGCTGGTCAGAGGCTTTCCTTCTGCCACTGCACGATAAATGGAAATAACAGTCTCTACGTTGTCAACGATACATCCTGCATCTGCCGGAAGCATCTTGGAATTAATGGCACGGCCGGTGGTTGCATAGATCAGCTGACGCTCAGCACCCTGAGGATACTTGGTCTTCAGTGCCATTACTTCGATATTGGACTCACCCTTTGCGAGCTCCTGTAAATGCTTTACACAGTCCATTTTGTTGTCTTCCACGCCGATGATTCCCTTTGCGTTGGGGAACAGGCTTAAGGAGATCTTAAGTCCTGCGATCAGCTTCTCGCCGTTTTCCAGCATTCTTCTGTAGTCTGCTGTGATATAAGGCTCACACTCTGCAGCATTTACGATTACATACTCGATCTTTTCCGGCTCCTTCGGGGAGAGCTTCACATGTGTCGGGAATCCGGCTCCGCCCATACCAACGATACCGGCATTCTTGATCATGTTGATCTTCTCTTCTCTCGTCAGTTCCTCCAGAGGCTTTACCTTTGGAAGCTCTGCTTCCTCATACTTGCCGTCGTTCTCAACGATAATGGAGTTGACCATGCTTCCTGTGCTCACAAGTCTCGGCTCGATCGCCTTTACTGTACCGGACACAGACGCATAAACCGGTGCGGACACAAAGCCGCCGGCTTCAGCGATCTTCTGATTCACCAGTACTCTGTCACCCACGGCAACAACAGGTGCGGCAGGAGCGCCGATGTGCTGTGACAGCGGATATACCAGATCACCTTTCGGTAAAATCTCAAGAATAGGTTTATCCTTGGATAAGTCTTTACCGTCATAGGGATGGACACCGCCCTTGAATGTCAATAACGCCATAAACTTATACCCTCTTTCTCCAAATATATTTCAAGCAGTAGCTCCTGGTGCATAGGAATTCTGCTTTGAATTCTTTATACTTTCTTTAGAATGATTTAATAATTTAAGAATTTTTTTCATAGATTGAAAGAAAAAAATTCATTATTCATCATCAAAACAATAGAAAGTGGAATCTCCACTTTCTATTGTATATCAGCCATGTTCGGTTCAGATCAAACCTTATCCTATTCTTCTGTAGCTTCAGCAGCTGCCTCTGCCGGTGCCTCCAGTGCCTTCATGCTGAGGCTGATCTTCTTGTCTGCCTCATTGAGATCCACAACCTTTGCTGTGATAACCTGTCCTGCCTTCAGTACATCGGACGGCTTCTCCACATGCTCTCTGGAAATCTGGGAAACATGGAGCAGAGCGTCAACGCCAGGCTCCAGCTCAACAAATGCGCCGAAATCGGTCATTCTTGCAACTCTTCCCTCAACGACATTTCCTACAGCATATTTCTCAGCCGCATTCAGCCACGGGTTCGTATCGGGGAACTTCAGGCTTAATGCGATCTTGTCTTCCTTGATATCCTTGATCAGAACAGTGAGCTTCTCGCCAACCTTGAAGATCTTCTTCGGATTCTCCACTCTTCCCCAGGACATCTCAGAGATATGAAGCAGTCCGTCTGCTCCGCCCAGGTCGATGAATGCTCCGAAATCGGTTACGTTCTTGATCACGCCTTCCACAACATCTCCTGTATGGATTCTCTCAAAGAGCTCCTTCTGCATCTGAGCCTTCTTTGCAACGAGAAGCTGCTTGCGGTCGCCGATGATTCTTCTTCTCTTCGGATTGAACTCCGTAATCACAAATTCAATATCGGTTCCTGCATATTTCTCCAGGTTCTTCTCATATGTGTCGGATACGAGACTTGCCGGGATAAAGATGCGGGACTCGTCAATAACAACGCTTAATCCTCCGTCTAATACCTGAGCAACCTTTGCTGTCAGAACCTCCTTGTTGTTGAAGGCCTCCTCCAGTCTCTTGCTGCCCTTCTCAGCTGCCAGCCTCTTATAGGTAAGAGCAACCTGGCCTTCGCCGTCATTTACCTTAAGAACCTTGGCTTCCATCGTGTCGCCTACGGAAACCATGGTGGTAAGATCTGCATTGGAATCATTCGTATATTCACTGCGGGTGATAATTCCGTCTGACTTGTAACCAATATTTAAGATGATCTCATCTTCTTTCACACCGATAACTGTGCCTTCTACCACCTCTCCTGTACGTATTGTTTTTAATGATTCTTCCAGCATTTGTTCAAAACTTACTTCTGACATTTCTTTTTGAACCTCCTCAATAATATTCTTTGGGGTGGATGCCCCTGCGGTAATACCTACGTTATCAATGGACTGTAATTGGTTTGTATCCAAGTCA
This sequence comes from Lachnospiraceae bacterium, assembly GCA_022763925.1. GTDB lineage: Bacteria > Bacillota > Clostridia > Lachnospirales > Lachnospiraceae > JAGTTR01. The sequence goes on along the minus strand of JALERW010000024.1, from coordinate 10,181 downwards.
ACAAGTGTCTGTATATAGTAAGTATTGGTGCATTCCTTTTTACATATTTCAAATAGTTTCTGCGTATTCGAACTGTGGCTTCCGCCGATGACGATCATGGCATCCGACACCGCCGCAATGGCTTTTGCCTCCGTCTGACGTTCCTCCGTAGCCCGGCAAATCGTATTTAAAACAATTACATCATAACCCTTTTTCAAAATAATTTCAACTAATTCTTTAAATTTATTGTAGTTAAATGTCGTTTGGGAAACAATACAAAATTTGTCATTCGTATTTTCGGAAAACTGCTCTGCCTGCTCGCTGGACTCAATAATGGTGACAGGAGCAGCACAATGCCCCCGGATCCCCTCGACTTCCGGATGCCTGGCATTCCCGATGATAATGATTCTTCTGCCGTTTTGGCTTTCCTTTTCCACGATCCGGTGAATCTTCAGCACATACGGGCAGGTGGCATCCACACAGGAAAGCCCCTGTGCTTCGATCATCCGGTAGATCTCTTTTCCCACCCCGTGAGAACGGATGATCACCGTTCCTTCCCGGATCCCGGAAAGCTCCTCTTCATTTTCCAGAACGGAAACCCCTCTTTTCTTCAGATCCTTCACAACCTCTTCATTGTGAATAATGGGGCCGAAGGTATAAATCGGCTTTCTGCCTTTTTCTGCCTGTTCATACACCTTATTTACCGCACGCTCCACACCGAAGCAGAAGCCTGCCGTCTTCGCCACGCGAATCTTCATTTCTGTCCTCCCTGCTTTTTTTGCAGATCTATTTTCCTGCCAGCTCCAGTATTTTCTCCACGACCTCCTCAATGGTCAGATCAGAAGAGTCGATCAGTACCGCATCCTCCGCCTGGCGAAGCGGAGCATATTCCCGGTTCATATCCCGCGCATCCCGGTCCATGATATCCTGCTCGATCTTTTCCAGTGAAATATGCTCTCCCTTCGCCCGAAGCTCCGCGTATCTCCTCTCTGCCCGGGTATGGGCGCTGGCCGTCAGATATATCTTCAGCTGCGCTCCGGGAAGGACGCAGGTCCCGATATCCCTTCCATCCATCACCACATTTGCAGACGCTGCCAGCTTTCGCTGAAGCTCCACCAGCTTCCTGCGTACCTGTGGATAAACCGACGTGGCGGAGGCCATTTTCCCGGCCTCCTCCGTGCGGAGCCGGTCCGTAACATCCTCCCCGTCAAGAAGAACCACCTGCTCCCCGTTCCGGTATTCGATGGAAATATCCGCACGCGCACACTCTGCTGCAATTTTCTCTCCATCCGACGGATCGATCCCCTTCTTTATAAAATGCAGCGCCATCGCCCGGTACATTGCTCCGGTATCTACATATATAAAAGATAATTCCTTTGCGATCCGTTTCGCAATGGTACTTTTTCCCGCACCCGCGGGACCGTCTATTGCTATACTGTAGCTCACGCTTTTTTCGCTCCTTTCTACTCAATAAAGACTTTTCCCTGCCGCATATCCGGTGGCCCAGGCGATCTGAAGATTAAAGCCTCCGGTAAACGCATCCAGATCCAGCACCTCTCCGGCAAAGTAGAGGCCCCCGATCTTTCTGGATTCCATGGTGCCCGGAAGGATCTGCCTGACATCCACCCCGCCCTTTGTAATAATCGCTTCCGAAAATCCCCCGGTTCCGGTTATGGTAAGAGGAAGGGCCTTCATCAGTGTGCCAAGGCGTGCTCTCTCCTGCCTTGTAATCAGATTTACCGGCTTATCCGGATCGATCCCGGAAAGTCTTATCATCACGGGAATCATCTTTGCCGGAAGAAGTCCTCCCAGTATATTCCTGAAATGCCTGTTTTTTCCGGCATCAAAATCTCTCAGAAGTCTGGCGTCGAGCATCTCTGCTGTCAGAGCAGGCTTCAGATCGATGGTAAGCGTCACTGCTCCCTGTAGCAGACGATCGGTCACATAGCAGCTGGCACTCAGGATAAGAGGACCGCTGACCCCATAATGGGTAAACAGCATCTCTCCCTGCTCCTCAAACAGCACCTTCCCCTGCTGTCTGACACAGACAGATACGTTCCGAAGAGAAAGTCCCATAAGCTCCCCCGGCCAGGCTTCCGCCGTTTTAAGCGGTACCAGTGCAGGATACCGCCTGGTCACCTTTAGTCCGAGCGTTTCCGCAAAGCGGTACCCATCCCCGTCGGAGCCTGTGGAGGGATAAGAGCAGCCTCCTGTGGCAACCACCACATAATCCGCCGAAATCCGTTTCCCGTTCTCCAGCTCCACACCGGATACCCAGGTTCTTTCTCCCTGTGCTTCCGTCAGGATATGCTTCACCCGGCTGTTTAGATGAACGGACACTCCACGCCGTCTCAGCGCCTGTTCCAGCGTTCGGATCACATCCGAGGAGTGATCCGACTTCGGAAACACTCGTCCGCCCCGTTCTGTTTTAAGCCGAAGTCCCTCCTCCTCAAAGAAATCCATAACATCCCGGCTGGAGCAGCCGTCAAATGCACTGTAAAGAAATTTCTCATTTCTGCACTGATTGCGCAGCAGCGTTTCCCGGTCACAGTTATTGGTTAGATTGCAGCGTCCCTTCCCGGTTATAAACAGCTTCTTCCCAAGCTTTTCATTTCTCTCAAACAGATGTACCTCACAGCCGTTGTCTGCAGCCGCAGACGCGGCATACATCCCGGCTGCTCCGCCACCGATAATCACAGCCTTACCCACTTATTCCTCTCCTTCCCGGCTTCCCGCGCCGAAGCCGAACCGGATGCTGTCATCCAGAGGATCGATCTCGTCACTGTTATATACCTGATACTCGTCCCATATCTGCTCCAGATTCTCCAGGGTGGAAACCACTTCCTTCTGACGCTTCATGCAAAGCGCCACCACCAGGGCATTGATCACGCTTAAGGGGGCCACCAGAGAATCCACAATGGATGCCATATCACTTTTGGCGATCAGATTGCAGGAGGAATACAGATTCATGGGAGAATGTACGCTGTCCGTGATCGTAATCACCTTTGCATTCCGGTTGTTGGCAAACTCCATGGCCTTGAGCGTCCGCATGGAATATCTGGGAAAGCTGATCCCGATAATGACATCCTCTTCATTGATCCGGATCATCTGTTCAAAAATTTCGCTTGTATTATTCGTCTGGACACATCGTACATTATCCATCACCAGATTCAGATAGAAGCCAAGAAAGCTGGCAAGCGGAGCACAGCTCCGTATGCCGATGATATACACATTTCTTGCATTCAGGATCGTATCCACGGCAGCCTCAAAGGCTTTATAATCGATATGCTCCATGGTATGCTTCAGCTTCTCCATATCCGCCTGAAGCACACTGCTCAAAATCTCGGTCTCATGAATTCTTCCGTACGTAACCTCCATGCGCTGGATGGAATTCAGCTTCGTCCGTACCAGCTCCTCCAGTGCGCGCTGGAATTCCGGATAGCCCTTATAGCCAAGCCAGATGGCAAAGCGGACCACGGTGGATTCACTTACCCCCACGGCCTCTCCCAGCTTCGCGGCCGTCAGGAAGGCTGCCTTGTCATAATTATCGGTAATATATGCGGACAGCCGCTTCTGTCCCTTACTCATCCTGGAGTAATTCATATTCATGCGGTTCAGCAAATCGTTCGTATTTCCCATGTTCCTTGTTCCTGCCTTTTTTAAATACGGTCTGGCGATATTATACCCCATCGGGAGAAAGCATGCAAGAGCGGCCGAAGGGTTTCCGTTTCCGGCCGCTCATTTCGGAAAATACCGTTCAGCCACTTTAAGGAAGCACCAGGAAAAAGTAAGCCGGGGGACATCCTCCTGTACCAGTACGGGATACTCTGCCAGCACTCCTTTGTCCAGCCGATAGACAACCCTTCCTGCCAGATCGCCCTTATGGACCGGGGCCTCCATACGCTCCTTTCCCTCATAGGACACCTCCACCGTCTCCCCCTCTTTTAAAAGCACGGGAAGCGTCTGCTCCTCTTCGGGAACCGAAAGCCCTACCTCCGCCACTGCCCTGTCTGACCGGTTCCCCGAATCCGGAACTCCTCCCAAAACCTCCACCGGTTCAAAGGAAAGCTCCCCGCAGTGCACATCCTGATAAAAATAGTTTTCCAGCCCGTAATTCATCAGCTTTCGGGTATCTACCCATTTATAGCTCCGGTTGTTCGGCCATCCGCAGGCGAGAAGAGCTGCAATAAAGGTCCTGTCATCCCGCTTCAGCGCCCCCACATAGCAGTACCCTGCTTTTGCCGTAAAGCCGGTCTTTCCGGAAAGCGCCCCCTCCATCATCTGAAGAAACGCATTATGGTTCGTGCAGGAAAAGTTCCGTTTTCCATCCGCATCCGAAAAGCTGTAGGACATCGTACCTGTGATATTCAGAAATTTTTCCTTTTTCGGAGACTCTGTGATACAGTATTTCATGATCCGGGCCAGCTCGGCGGCTGTGGTCTCATGGGTATGGACCGTACCATCCGGATCCGTCTGCTGCGCATCCAGCCCGTTGGGCGTAACAAAGAACGTCTTTTTGAGGCCGAGCGACTCTGCCTTTTCGTTCATTTGATTTACAAAGGCAGCCACCGCTTCCCGGCTTTTTTCCTCTCCCCCGTCCGCAGCTTCCCTTCCCAGCAGGCGGTTTCCGAAATGCTCTGCAATGCATACGGCGGAGTCATTGTGGGATTCCAGCATAAGGGAATAATACAGATCCTCCAGATAAAAGGTTTCTTCGGCATGCATTCCAAGATGCACCTTTGGCTGAGACGCCGCATAGGAAGAGACCGATACTGTCTCACCCTCTTCCTCCAGCTCCAGCGCAACAATGAGTGTCATGATTTTTGTAGTGCTGGCCATGGGCATGGGTGTATCTTCATTTTTTCCATAAAGAATACGCCCGGAGTCTGCATCCAGCAAAACCGCAGACCGGGCGTACAGCTTCAGCTCCTCTTGTCCGTTTTCGGTTCCTGTTCCGAAAACCTCGACTGCAGAGGGTGTATGATCCCACATAAGCGCTGCCGTCAGACATACCAGTGCCAGCAGCAATACCGGAATATACCGGCGGATTCGGCGTCCTTTTTTCACCAGTTTCTGTCCCTTCTGCCCGATTCCTTACTAAAATCTATGGGGACAGAAGAAGAAATAGAACCGACGCATGCGCCTGAATCAGACCTTCCGAAGATCAGATTGCCTTCAGTGCCTGCTCCAGATCATCAATAATGTCCTGAGGATTTTCAATACCCACTGAGAACCGGATCAGTCCCGGAGACACGCCTGCCTCCCGAAGCTGCTCGTCATTCATCTGCCGGTGGGTATGGCTCGCCGGATGAAGCACACAGGTTCTGGCATCAGCCACATGGGTAACGATCTGTGCCAGCTTCAGGCTATCCATAAAGCGGATGGCGCCCTCTCGTCCGCCATCTACCTCGAAGGAAATCACGCCGCAGGTGCCGTTCGGCATATATTTCTGTGCCAGTGCATGATATTTGTCTCCCGGAAGTCCGGCATAATTTACCTTTACCACCTTTTCATGACTGTTCAGATATTCCGCAACCTTCTGCGCATTGCTGCAGTGCTTCTCTACGCGAAGCGGAAGCGTCTCCAGTCCTACATTCAGAAGAAACGCATTCTGAGGAGACGCAATGGAGCCCAGATCACGCATAAGCTGTACCGTCGCTTTGGTGATATAGGCAGCCTTTCCAAATTTCTTCGTATAGGTGACTCCGTGGTAGGATTCATCCGGTGTGGTAAGCCCGGGATATTTCTCTGCGTGTGCATCCCAGTCAAAATTGCCGCTGTCCACGATACAGCCGCCGACAGCCATTGCATGCCCGTCCATATATTTTGTTGTGGAATGGGTTACAATATCTGCCCCAAACTCGAAGGGACGGCAGTTCACCGGTGTGGCAAATGTATTATCCACAATAAGCGGAACCCCATTGGAATGCGCCAGCTCGGCAAATTTCCCGATATCCAGCACGACCAGCGCCGGATTGGCAATCGTCTCTGCCATCACAGCCTTTGTATTGGGACGCATGGCCTTCTGCAGAGTTTCAAGATCATCATCCGGATTTACAAAGGTACATTCGATCCCCATCTTCTCCATGGTGACGCCCAGAAGATTAAAGGTACCTCCGTACACGGTGGAAGAACAGACCACATGATCTCCCTTTTCACAGATATTGAATACGGCATAAAAATTGGCTGCCTGTCCGGAGGAAGTCAGCATGGCAGCGACTCCGCCTTCCAGCTCGGCGATCTTCTCCGCCACCGCATCGTTCGTCGGATTCTGAAGCCTCGTATAAAAATAGCCGCTCTCTTCCAGATCAAACAGCTTCCCCATCTGATCCACCGTATCGTATTTAAAGGTTGTACTCTGATAAATTGGGAGCACTCTGGGCTCACCCTTTTTCGGATGCCAGCCCGACTGCACACAGATCGTATCTAATCTGTAATCTGACATAATTTCGTCCTCCATTCGTTCGCATACTTCCATTTTCCTACTGGAAATCAGGAATATTATAGCACCCGGATTTTAAATATACAATCAGTAATTTCCCATCACACAGATGCTGCTGTTGTCAGGATCCGCCCATTGCTGCATGAAATCACAGATCTCCTCCCGGGTGACACGCATCAGCTGATCCACCGTTTCATCCAGCGAAATGATTTTCCCATAGCTCATCAGGGATTTTGCATTGTTGTCCATTCTGGACTGCGTACTTTCGTTTCCGATGATCAGTTCAGAGCGAAGCTCATGCTTTGCCTGCATAAGCTCCTCCTCTGTAATCCCATCCCGCTTCATAAGGCAGATCTGATCATAGATTTCCCCGATGGTTGCATCCAGCTGTTCCCGGTTTGTCGCAGCATAAATCTGCCAGAGCCCTGCCTTCTGAAAATTGCTGCCATAGGAGTAAATGCTGTAGGCACGTCCCTCTTCCTCCCGGATCTTCTGAAAAAGTCTGGAGCTGACGCTGCCGCCCAGAATGCTGTTGGCCAGGGAAAAGGCATAACGCTCCCGGGCATCCACAGGAATCCCGTTAAAGGCGATATCCAGATGTACCTGCTCAATATCCCGGTATTTCCGGAAATCACAGACATGATAAGCCGGAACGGTAAGCGGCTTTAAGCTTCCCCGGGGAGGAATGGAGCCGAAATAACGCTCCAGATCCTCATGGAAGCGCTCTTCATCCAGATGTCCCGCCGCTGAGATCAGGATATTGTCTCCGGTATAGGCTGCCTTCATAAAATCCAGAATTTCCTCCTGGGTAAAGCCCTGTACGATCTTTTTCTTTCCCGAAATGATGTAGCCCAGCGGATGATGCGCCCACACCTTTTTCTGAAGCTTTTCATGTACCATATCCTCGCAGGAATCATTGTACATACTGATCTCGTCAATGATCACCTGCTTCTCGGTTTGAAGCTGTTCCTCGCTGATCCGGGAATTGCAGATCATATCACTGATCAGCTCCATGGCCTCCGGCAGCTGATCATCCAGCGTTTTCAGATAATAAGCCGTACATTCCTTGCCTGTGAATGCATTCAGGTTTCCTCCCAGCTTTGCAGTCATATCCGCAATATCCTTGGCTGTCCTTGTTTTTGTTCCCTTGAACAGCATATGTTCGATCACATGCGAGATCCCGTTATTCTTCTTGGTCTCATAGGCGGATCCCACCTTCACCCAGACGCCGAAGGAAACCGTCCGTACCTCCTGCATCGGCTCATAGATCACCTGTATCCCGTTTTTCAAAAAAAATTCCTTAACCATAATTCTCCCTGTATCTTTGCAGCAGCTTTCTTATAGGAAAAACCTGCACCCTCGGCCCCCCTGGGACTGCCCGATGCAGGCTTTTTTGACATCCTTATTCTGACTTTTTCCAATCGGTTCTAGGAGCGTCTGCTGTCTTCCGAAAAGAAGAACTGCTTTTCCATCTCCTCCACCATATCCGAATAGATCCTGCGGCATTCCTCCAGCTCGTTTTCCTCGATCAGATGCACACATTTTTTCAGATAATTCTCATAAATTCCCTGATAGATTTCATCGGAATCCGGTCTGCGGCTGATATGCTTCACGATCGTGGGAGCGACATTATAATACTCCTGTATCACCGCTTCCCCGTCCTCACGACTCAGCATATAGCTGTCCCGATAATCTCTCAGAAGGTTTAACTCATAACAGTCATCCCCCTTATGGAGGGACTCACATACCGCTGTCGTTATATAACAGAATCTGCGCTTAAATCCGCTCTCGATCAGGTCATAGCTGGAAGTCTTGATACAGGTCTTATCAAAGGTATCATTCCAGATCTCCACCAGGGTATCGGAAAGTATCTGACTGCTGGCTCCCTTAAATTCCACGATAGCCGGTATGATATAGACGACCATAGCCATATTGTTCCGGATCTGTCGGTCTTCCTTTTTGCTCTTCTTTCCGATCGCATCCAGCGCTTCCTTCGCACGGCCCACAAAATCCGAGGATATCTGCCGGATAAACGCATCCTTATCCTCTGCCACACAGTAGGCCTTCTCAATCGCTTCTATAATATACAGGTTCTGACGGTAATATTCCCGAAACATCCCCTCGTAGGTCTGCTTTTTAAAGCCCTTCATCGGATCGTCCAGTTTCGAAAGCATGGAAAGGAAATCCTCCTCCACTTCCCCATAAATATCCATACAGGACATTCCTTTCGCTGCGATCTCCTTCTCTTCCTTCAGTGCGCTCACTGCCGCTGCTGTTTCGATCTCCTGTCCGCAGTACATGCACAAAATCCGTTCCCGATCTTCGGGAACCTGAATCCGTTCATGGCATTTCGGGCATACTCCTTCTTTAAATCCCATTACGGTACCTCCTGAACTTTTTCCGATCATTCATACCCCGTGCTCTGTCGCATGCGGTCAGAAATGTAAATTTTTAATAGTATAGCATATCACGGAAAATTGTTCAAGAAGCTTCTATTTTATCCTTTTATCAATTTCTTCCATCGCAGATGCAAGAATTCCCTGAACATCTGCACCGACAATATCCAGATTTTCCGCCTTTACACACAAAATGTCATGAATACCGTAGAAGTTTTCCGCCAGCGCCTTCACATAATCATACCCGAAATTAAAGTCCATTACAGGTCCCCCGGCCGTCATCACATAGATCAGTCGTCTGGCCTTACACAGACTTTCCGGATATCCCTCCGGCGTATACTGAAATGTCACTCCCGTCACAGTAACTGCCTCAAAATACAGCTTCAGAAGAGCTGGAAACTGCAAGTCCCAGTAAGGCGCCGCAATTACAATCGTATCTGCCATGGCAAACTGTCTCGCATAGCGAAACATCGGTGCCGAAACATCCCCTGTTTCCAGAAGAGTATTCCTCTCCCTGAGCCGCTCTTTGTCCAGCGGCTTAAGATGCTCCTTTTCAAGGCAGATCTCCTCTACCTCTCCGGTAAGCCGTGAAAGCACATGCTCTGCAAGCATGTGGGTTCTGGATTCCGGACGCACACATGCATTTACGAATAATATTTTCTCCATTATAACCTCCCCAATTACTCCTTTTTTGTCATATCATTTCCTTCACTATACCAGAAAAGCCTTCCCGTATGTTTCTGAACACATATGGAAAGGCTTTTACGCACAGAACAGGAAGTACTTAGTCCTCGTCCTCTTCCTCCGGTGCATTCCAGTTGTGGTACACCGCCTGGACATCATCGTCATCCTCCAGAAGATCAAGGGTTCTCTGGATATTCCGGATATCCTCTTCACTTGTGAGATCCACATAGGTCTGAGGGATCATGGTAACCTCGGCGCCTGCCATGGCGATACCACCGTCCTCCAGAGCCTTTCTCACGGTCTCAAAATCATCCGGATCAGTAATCACCTCAAAGCTGTCCTCTTCCTCGGAAAAATCCTCTGCACCTGCGTCCAGAGCCACCATCATAAGCTCATCGGCATCCATGTCGCATTCTTCCTTATCAATGATGATCTGTCCCTTTTTATCAAACATAAAGGATACACAGCCGGGAGTTCCCACATGGCCCTTGCCCTTGGTAAACGCACTGCGGATATTAGCAGCGGTACGGTTCTTATTGTCCGTCAGCGCATCCACGATGATGGCTGTTCCGCTTGGTCCGTAGCCCTCATATGTAACATACTCGTAGTTCACGGAATTGGAATCTCCGGCTGCGCGCTTGATTCCCCGGTCGATCGTATCGTTCGGCATATTATTTGCT
>JALERW010000187.1 GCA_022763925.1 Lachnospiraceae bacterium | reverse complement strand
CAGAAGCTGGGGTTTGTGCCGGAAGCTCAGAATGATATGATTTTTTCGGTGATCTGTGAGGAACTTGGACTGGCGGGAGCAGCAATTCTGATTCTTGTTTTTGCTTTCCTGCTCTGGCGTTTTATGGTGATCGCCACCAGAGCGGCAGATCTTTTCGGGCTCCTTCTTGTTGCGGGAATCATGGGGCATATTGCCATACAGGTGATCCTGAATATTGCGGTGGTGACAAATACGATCCCCAACACGGGCATTACCCTTCCTTTCATCAGCTATGGCGGTACGTCCGTTTTGTTTCTTCTTTCGGAAATGGGGCTGGCTTTGTCAGTAAGCCGGTGGCAAAAAGAAAATTTCAGCATATACTGATATATAAGATTCTCCGGAAAATTAAGTTTGGGGGAAGGATTTTGGAATGTGTGGAAATTTGCGGTGGTAAGCCTCTTTCCGGAAGAGTGGAGATACAGGGATCCAAAAATGCGGTGCTTCCGATCCTTGCGGGCTGCATCCTGCACCGGGGCATCAGCAGAATCAATCATTGTCCCAGAATCAGGGATGTTTTTGATACGACAGAGCTGCTGGAAATACTGGGCTGCCAGGTATGGTGGGAGGGAAACTGTCTGGCAGTAGACGCTTCCCGGGTACGGGGTTGGCAGATTCCCATACAGATCGCATCCAGAATGAGATCCTCTATTCTTTTTCTGGGAGCGCTCCTTGGAAGAGTGGGGAAAGCACAGCTCCCTTACCCGGGCGGCTGTGTACTCGGGGACAGACCGGTGGATCTGCATCTTCAGGCTATGGAAGAGATGGGAGCCGGAATAGAAGAAGAGAATGGAAGGATCAGAGCGGAAGCGGAAGAACTTCAGGGGCGTGAGATCACGCTGCGGTTTCCCAGTGTGGGAGCTACAGAGAACATTATTCTGGCAGCCGTCTGTGCCAGAGGTATGACCATCATCAGGAATGGGGCCAGGGAGCCGGAGATTGAAGAACTTTGCAGTTTTTTCCGGGAAAAGGGGGCGGATATCCGAAGGCAGGAGGATGGAAGTCTTTCTATTCGTGGGGGAAAAGAACTGACAGACTCCCGGCATGATCTGGCAGCGGACCGGATTGTGGCAGGAACCTATCTGATGGCAGCGGCAGTTACGAATGGCTGTGTGACGTTGGGACGGATGCCGTCAGAGCATCTGAAGGAGGTCTTGCATACCATGAAACAGATGGGTATCCGGATGGAAAAGATGGGAAAAGACCTGAAGGTGGACGGCCGGGGGCCGAGACGTGCACCTGAGCGGATAGAGACAGCTCCCTATCCGGGATTTCCTACGGATCTTCAGTCCCCTATGATGGCTTTGCTGGCAGTGACAGAGGGTACCTGCTGTATCCGGGAGAATATTTTTGAATCCCGGTTTGAGACGGCGTTTCAGCTTCAGAAAATGGGAGCGAAGATTGAGGTAAAAGGCCGGGAAGCCCGCGTTACCGGGATTCCAAGGCTATATGGGAACTGGGTGGAAGCCAGGGAGCTTCGGGGAGCCGCGGCACTGTTTCTTGCAGGATTAAACGCTGCGGGGATCACGCAGATCAAAGGCTTCGGATATATCAGCAGAGGATATGAGACAATCTGTGAGGATATGAAGAATCTGGGTGCGCAGGTCCGGATAATAGAATAATAATAAGTATACATGATACAGGAGAGAAAGATGGCAAGAAAAAGACGAAAGAAGCGGGTTACCAGAATGCGGATAGCGGCAGTGACGTTATTGAGTATTGTGATTGCAGCGGTGGTGTTTATCGGAGTATTCCGTATCCGTTCGGTGGAGCTTCTCGGGAGCGAGAGGCACGATGCGGAAACGATAAAAAACGATCTTATTTATAATTTCTGGACAGAGAATACTCTCTGGTTTTGCTGGAAATACCGGAATGCCGCGGCGGATCCGGGGACCCCTTATCTGGAGAGCATTCAGGCAAAGCTCCTTTCTCCTGGAAAAGTGCGGCTGACGGTAAAAGAAAAGCAGCTGTCCGGTTATGTACAGTATGCCGGGGA
>JALERW010000185.1 GCA_022763925.1 Lachnospiraceae bacterium | reverse complement strand
CAGGCAAAGAAAAATGTGCAGAGATATATTGATCAGTACGGCATGGACATTCAGATAGGAAAGAGGATCAATCAGATTTCCGTTGGAGAGGCCCAGAGAGTAGAGATTATCAAGATCCTTACCCGAGGCGCCAATATTATTATTCTTGATGAGCCCACGGCTGTGCTTACACCGCAGGAGACAAAGCGACTGTTTGAAATCCTGGAAAATCTGAGGAAAGATGGAAAATCCATTGTGTTTATTTCGCATAAGCTGAATGAGGTTATGGAGATTTCAGACAGGATCAGTGTGATGCGCCAAGGGACTTATATCGGGACGGTGGATAAGAAGGATACTTCTCCGGCGGAGCTGGCCAAGATGATGATCGGCCGTGAGGTATTCCTGAACATAGAGAAGAAGGCTGCCAAGGCCGGGGAGGTTGTCCTGAAGGTGGAGAATCTTTGGACCTCCGGTGAAAAGGAGATCTCCAAGATCCGTGGTGTGGATCTGGAGGTGAGAGCCGGAGAAATCGTCGGTGTTGCAGGAATTGACGGGAATGGACAGAGTGAGTTCATCGAGGCTATTACAGGGCTTCGTAAGGTGGAGAAAGGAAAGGTATACCTGGAAGGCCAGGATATCACGAATCTGTCTCCGAAGAAAATAAGAAAAGCCGGTTTGACACATATCCCCGAGGATCGTAATACCAGAGGCCTGAACCGGGCACTGACCATTTGGGAGAACATGATCGCCGTACAGGTAGAGGATGCACCATTTTCAAAAGGCTTCCTTCTGGATAAGAAAGCTTCTGTGGAATACACGAAAGACAGAGCGGAGGTTTTTGACATCCGTCCGAGAGAACCGGAGATGGTTACCCAGTCTTTATCCGGAGGAAATGCACAGAAGATCGTCGTTGCCAGAGAGGTGTCTGTCGGAGGAAAGCTTCTGGTGGCCTCTCAGCCTACGCGAGGCGTGGATATCGGTGCCATTGAGTCCATCCGCAGCATTCTTCAGGATGTAAAGGAAAAGGGGCTGGGCGTGCTTCTGATTTCTGCAGATTTGGAAGAGATTTTATCCCTTTCGGACCGTATCGTTGTTATGTATGAAGGAAAAATATCCGGCCGTATGGATGCATCCGAAGCTAATGAAGATAACCTGGGCCTTCTGATGATGGGCGGAGTGGATACAACCGTGAAAGGGGGAGAAGCATAAATGAACGAGAATCTGAGAGCTGTCCGCAAATGGCTTCTGACCATGCTGCTTGCCATGGGTATCGGCGCACTGTTCATTCTTCTGATCAGTGAGAATCCCATTGATGCATATGCGGCACTGTTTAAGGGAGCCTTTAACGGAAAATTAAAATTCGGAACGACCCTTGCAAGCTTTACACCTCTGCTTATTACCTCTACGGCATTTGCCATTGCAGCGAAAGCAGGCGCCTTCAATGTTGGTGTGGAAGGTGAGGTATTTCTGGGTGGAATTACGGCAGCCTATATCGGCATCAACTGGACATTTCTTCCGGATCCCATTCTTCTGGTTGCCTGTTTCCTTGGCGCTATGATTGTGGGAGCCGCATGGGCATTTATCCCGGGCGCATTGAAAGCTTATTTTGATGTCAATGAGGTCTGCGTGACGATCCTGATGAACAGCGTGGCCCTTTATATTACATCCTACCTGGTCAGCGGACCAATGAGTGCGGGTGTTGCCAACGCACAGTCCGATCCGGTTACCGTGAACCTTTATCAGTTTTTGAAGCCAAGCAGCGCCAATACAGGTCTGTTTATTGCAATCGCGGCAGTGATTTTTATTATATGGATGCTGAAGAAGACGACGTTCGGATATAAGATACGAACTGTGGGAACCAATCCGGCGCACGCGGAATATGTCGGTATCAATCCCAAGAAGGTATTTATCCAGACGATGATGATTTCCGGTGCCCTGGGCGGCATGGCAGGCTGTATTGAGGTGCTGGGCGTACATGGATATTTCCTGAACAACTTTGCTACGGGCCTGGGTTCCAACGGAATGCTGGCAGCCCTGATTGTTAAGAGTGATGTGGTGCTGGCACCGTTCATGGCATTCTTCCTGGCAATCCTGAAATCCGGTGCGATGGGAATGCAGCAGAGTACAGGTGTTCCCAAATCCATCGTAGATACCATCACAGCAGTATTCATTATTATCGCTACCATGGAGCTTTTGTTCCAGTTTACAGGCAGTAAGAAGAGAAAGAAAAAGGCAGAGAAATCTGCAGAAGAAGAATAGGAGGCGGGGAGAATGAAGTTCAGTAATATTGTTAATGCATCTTTGATCTATGCAACCTTCCGTTCTGCTACGCCTATTATTTATGCGGCACTTTGCGCCGCGATTACGCAGCAGGCGAATATCCTGAATATCGGAACAGAGGGTATTATGCTGGTAGGTGCTTTTACGGCGGTTACCGTCAGCTACCTGACCGGAAGCTGGGTGCTGGCAATTGTAATTTCCATGCTGGCCGGAATGGTGATTGCCTGGATTATGGCCATCGGACATATCAAATATCAGGCAGAGATCTGTGCCATCGGTATGGGAATCAATATGTTTGCACTTGCAATTACAAAGTTCCTTCTGAACAGTATACTCGGTAAGAGCGGTTCCTTTACGGATCCGTCGATCGTGGGAATCCCGAGAGTACATATTCCGTTCCTGGAAAACATCCCGGTGCTGAATCAGATATTCAATGACTGGTGTATTACGGAATGGCTTGTGATTGTTCTGGTGATTGTGGTCACTTTTCTCTTTTACAAAACGGTATGGGGACTTCGTCTCCGCGCCGTTGGAAAATTTGAACTGGCAGCCCAGACTGCGGGAATCAATGTGAATGCCATGAAATATCAGGCAATTCTGATATCCGGTCTTATTGGAGGACTGGCAGGAGCTCATCTGTCGCTGGGATACAGCAAGCTTTTCACGGAAGGTATGACCAATTCCCGTGGATTTATGGGTGTTGCTGCCATGTATTTCGGCGGTGCCCATCCGGTATTTACCGCTCTGGGATGTCTGATTTTTGGATTTGCGGATTCCATAGGAGCAAGAGTACAGGCTTACGGTGTGCCTTCTCAGTTTGTACTGCTGATGCCTTACGTGATTACGGTCGTTGTGCTTGCAATTTCCATGATTTCCAAGAAGTCTGCGGAGCAGAAGAAAAAGAGCTCCCTTACAGGAGGCAACTAAAAGCAGCGCCCGCCTGAGGCGTTAAAAGAGAAACGTATAGCGGCGGCTGTCTTTGGGCAGCCGTCGTAAAAAATATCATGGGGGAATAAAAATGGATAAAAGAAAAGTAATTCTGGACTGTGACCCTGGTCATGACGATGCGGTCAATATTCTTCTGGCCGGAAGGAGCCCGAAGCTGGAGCTTCTTGGCATTACGGTAGTGGCCGGAAATCAGACACTGGAAAAGACTACAAGAAATGCATTGAACGTATGTCAGTATCTGGGACTGGATGTACCGGTATATCAGGGCTGCGGACAGCCTATGGTAAAAGAGAAGCTGAATTCTCCCGAGATCCATGGGGAGACAGGGCTGGACGGCCCGGTATTTGACCCGCTGACAAAGAAAAAGGAAGAAAAGCATGCGGTGAACTATCTGACAGAAACAATCATGGCTTCTGACGGGGATATCACTCTGGTGCCTACGGGGCCCCTTACCAATATCGCCATGGCCATGCGCATGGAGCCGGCCATTATTCCGAAGATCAGGGAAATCGTGCTGATGGGCGGCTGCTATCAGATGGGAAACGTGACGCCGGCTGCGGAATTTAATATTCTTGTGGATGCAGAGGCTGCGCACATTGTATTTTCCTCCGGAGTCCCGGTCGTTATGGTGGGGCTGGATGTGACACGCAAGGTGCTCTGTTATCCGGCAATTGTGGAACGGATGCGTTCCATCGGCACAAGAGCAGCCCATTTGTTTGCGGATATGATGGAATTCTTCAACAAGTCCCAGAAGGAGGTATTCGGCTGGGAGGGAGGTCCGCTGCATGATCCGGTGACCTGTGCATACCTCATTGATCCCACCGTGCTGACGGTAAAGGAGATGTATACGGAGATTGATCATGGCTGTTACGGTCCCAGCTACGGAAGGACCAACTGTGACTTCTTTGGAATGTCGGATAAAGAGCCGAAGACAAAGGTGGCCGTGGACATCGATGTGGAGAAGTTCTGGGATATTATTGAGGAAGGAATCCGCAACTACGGCTGATGGATGAGGTCCGGCAGACTGCCGGATGACTGACAGGGAAGATATTGACGGAGAGGAGTTGACGGAATATGAGAGATTTGAAAGAAGTTCTGGTGGAGAACCGGGAAACCTACATACAGAAGCTGAAGGATCTGGTGGCCATTGATACGCATGATCTGGGGCATGGAATTGCGGGAGGCCTGGAAAAAGAAGGGCAGGAGTATATGAAAGCTCTTTTTGCCGAAATGGGTGCTTCCGAAATCGTGGAAGATCAGATGAAGGAGGAGACCATACAGGAATGCCTTCGCCGGTACAATGAAGGAAATCCGGGACATAATTATGACGGCCGGTATAACGTGTATGCGACATTTGCCGGGAATGGCGGAAAGAGTATCATGTTTAACAGCCATATTGATACGATGCCCGCGGGTAATGAACTGGACTGGCGTACGCCTCCGCATACCCCTGTGATAAAGGACGGGAGGCTCTACGGGCTTGGCGCGGCGGATATGAAGGCAGGGCTGATGGCATCCACTATGGCAGTGCAGCTTTTGAGGGATGCCGGCTGTGAGCTGCCGGGGGATGTGATCATCACTTCGGTCTGTGACGAGGAGGGCGGCGGAAACGGCTCCATGCAGGCTGCCATGAACGGCGTGCGTGCAGACGGTGTAGTGAATTGCGAGGGAACAAGCGGAGAGCTGATCCTGGCCCATATGGGATTTGTGTTTTTTAAAGTGGAATTTGAGGGAAAGGCCAATCATTCCGGAGCCAAATGGCTGGGCGTGAGCGCCATAGAGAAAGCAATGAAGGTGATCAATGCTCTGTCTGAGCTGGAACATACCTGGCTTCTTACATACCGCCATCCGTTGCTTCCTGCGCCGAATCTGAATATCGGAACGATCCATGGAGGAAGTGCCGGCTCCACCGTTGCCGGAGACTGCTATTTTGAGACCTGTATCCATTATCTGCCGAAGCAGATGTCCTATGATATGGTGGTAAAGGAATTTACGGATACGGTAAAGGGTGTTGCTGCCTATGATCCGTGGATGAAGGATCATCCTCCGAAAATTACCATGTATCAGGCCGGCGGAGCCTTTGAGATGGAGACAGAGCATGTATTCGTCAACAGCTTTCGGGAAGCCTTCCGGAAGATCAAAGGAGTTCCGGTAAAGACGGTTGGCTCCCCGGCTGGATGTGATTCCAGAATCTGGAAAAATATTGCCGAGTGCCCGACGATTCAGTTTGGACCGGGCAATCTGGAGCAGTGCCATTCCCCCAACGAGTATGTGGATCTGGATGCCTATCTGGACTGCATTCTGATTTATGCGCAGCTGATTCTTACCTGGGCGGAAAAATAGAGGAAGACAAAAACAGAAAAATATAATGAAAAAGGAGAGCGGAAACTATGAGCAAAAAAGTATTGCTGGCAGGCGAGTCCTGGATGAGTTACACCACACACGTAAAAGGCTTTGATGCATTTTATACTTCCACCTACGAGACCGGAGAAAAATGGTTCCGGGAGGCGATGAAGGCGGCTGGTTATGAGTACACCTTTCTTCCCAACCATGAGGCAACAGACGGTTTTCCGTTTACCGTGGAAGAGCTGAAGCAGTATGACTGCGTGGTACTTTCCGATATCGGGGCCAATACCCTGCTGCTTCCCACAGCTACCTTTGCGAGAAGTGAGAAAATGCCTGACCGTACCAAGGTGATCCGTGATTATGTTCTGGACGGCGGAGCGCTTCTGATGGTGGGCGGTTACCTGACCTTCTCCGGTGTGGATGCAAAAGGCAAATGGCATGATACGGCAGTTCAGGAGGTACTTCCGGTGGAGGTGCTTACGGTAGATGACCGTATGGAGCACTGTGACGGAGTGGTTCCCGTTATTATTAAGGAGCATGAAGCCCTGGCAGGACTTCCGAAGGAATTTCCCAATGTTCTGGGCTACAATAAGACCATTGCAAAACCGGAGGCTGATGTGGTAGCTACTGTGGAGGGAGATCCGTTTATTGCCTTTGCAGACTATGGAAAGGGAAAGAGCGGCGTATTTACCACAGACTTTGCGCCTCACTGGGCACCGCCGGAATTCTGTGAATGGGAATATTACAATCAGCTGTTCAAGGGCATTGTGGATTATCTGACAAAATAGGGAAACAGCCGTTTGAAACATGAGTAAATAGAGCAGGAAGAAAGATGAGAACAGGTAGCTTTTACAGGATCTGTTCTCATTTTTTTGCTGATGTTACAGATTTTACGGAGATATTCAAAAAAGAGGAAAAAGATGATATACTAAGATGGACAGGAGGTAAAATTTATGTATCGATTGACAGAAAAGGAAAAGAATCGTGCGATGACACTTCTTGAGGATGTGCTTTCCACAGTCAGTGTGAACGGACAGTCCAGGGAGATTGCGGTGGCGGAGTATCTGGAGCAGTATTTCCTGGATACTCCGTATGAGGCGCGGGTACAGAAGATAGATGAGAAAAGAGGAAATTTTCTGCTGGATATTCCTGGTGAGAAGAAGGAGGGCTATATCGTATGGAACGGTCATATGGATACGGTCCCTTACGGGGATCCGGCATCCTGGTCTTCAGATCCGGCAGATCCGGCAGTTCGGGACGGGAAAATTTATGCCAGGGGATCCAGCGATATGAAGGGTGGCCTGTGTGCCATGGCTTTCGCCCTTCACTATATGGCGGAGCACAGTCTGAAACCGTCCGAACGGATCCGTTTTATCGGAACCTGTGATGAAGAGAAGGGGGGAACAGGTGCGGAAGCCATTTTAAAGGAGGAATTCCTGGGGACGCCGGATTTTCTGCTGATCGGAGAGCCTACGGACTGCAATATCGGTATTGCGCAGAAAGGCTGCATCTGGCTGGAAATTCTGGTAAAGGGCAGAACGAGCCACGGAGCCTATCCATGGATGGGAGTCAATGCCGCGGAGCTTGGATTTGAGCTCTGCAGTCAGATCAAGACTTATGTATCCTGTCAGGATCATCCGATCCTGTCGGGAGCGACCGCTGTACTTACGAGAGCGGAAGGCGGAGTTGCCAATAATATGGTTCCGGATTTTATGCGGTTTGTGATGGATATTCGCAGTGTGCCCGGAATTACCCATGAAAAGCTGCTGGGACAGTTCCAAAGCCTGGCAGAGCTGATGATTGTTCAGCATCCGGGGCTTGAGATTGAGATGCATGTGCTGAACGAGCGGATACCGGTGGATATTGCCCCGGGAAATGACTATGTCAGAAAGCTGCGGGGAACGGCAGAAAAAATATGCGGAAAGGTGCCGGAGGATATCGGTATTTATTTCTTTACGGATGCCTCTGTATTTTTGCGGGAGCATAAGATACCGACTGTACTGTTTGGCCCCGGAAGTCCGGCATTGTGCCATAAGCCGGATGAATATATGGAACTGGATAAATACTTTCAGGCGATAGAGGTATATATCAATATGCTGACAGAATAAAATTGTGCGGAAAACAGGAGGAAAAATCAGATGGGTATTTTAACGGGACTGGAGCCGTCCAGAGTATTTTATTTCTTTGAGGAGATCTGCGGAATTCCGCATGGTTCCCGAAATGTGGATGCAATCAGTGAGTATCTGGTGGGATTCGCAAAGGAGCACGGACTTCGTTACATTCAGGACGAACTGAAAAATGTAATTATTTTTAAGGACGCTTCGAAAGGTTATGAACAGGCAGAGACGGTGATGCTTCAGGGACATATGGATATGGTCTGCGCCAAAAGAGCGGACGTGAAGCATGATTTTCAGAGGGATGGGTTGAAGCTTGGAATCGATGGGGATGAGATTCATGCCAATGGTACAACCCTGGGCGGAGATGACGGAATTGCCGTAGCGTATATTCTGGCAATTCTGGAATCAGAGAATATCAGCCATCCGGCGCTGGAAGCGGTGATTACTGTAAATGAGGAGATAGGTCTTCTGGGAGCCCAGGGACTGGACTGCTCCATGCTGAAGAGCCGTTATCTGATCAATCTGGATTCCGAGGCGGAGGGCGTTCTGACGGTTGGATGTGCAGGCGGAATGACAGGAAGAATTCATCTTCCGATCACCCGCATGGATGCGGAGGGAATCCGCTGCATCCTTCGGGTGGAAGGGCTTGTCGGAGGGCATTCCGGTTCGGAAATTCATAAGGGAAGGGCAAATGCCAATACCCTGATGGGGCGCCTTTTGTTCCGGCTGGCCCGCTGTACGGATTTTTCTGTAGTTCGTATTCACGGAGGAGAAGCCAATAATGCCATTCCCAAATGCTGTGAGGCAGAGATCCTTCTGATCTCCGAACAGACAGAGGAGGCAAAACGCTGTGTGACAATGCTGCAGAAGGAAATCGATACGGAATACAGAAGCACGGATCCAAAGATCCGTCTGGTACTGGAAGTCGGGGAGAAAGAGGTACGGAAGACCTTTTCCTATGCGACGATGGAAAGACTGATCTTCCTGCTGTTTAACCTTCCCAATGGTGTCATGCGCATGAGCCCGGATATTGAAGGTCTGGTGCAGACATCTCTGAATCTGGGTATCCTCAGGACGGAAGAGGAGAACGTGTATCTGGAGACATCGATCCGCAGCTCTGTGGAAAGCGAAAAGCAGATGATTGCAGACCGTGTGGAATATATGGTGGAATTTCTGGGCGGAGAGTGTGCCCGAAGTGAAGGATATCCGGGCTGGGCCTACAATCCGGATTCCCGTCTGAGAGAGCTGATGGTACAGGTATATGAAACGATGTACGGAAAGAAACCGGTGGTGGAGGCAATTCATGCAGGACTGGAATGCGGTCTGATTTCTTCCAGAATCAGGGATCTGGACTGTGTGTCCATCGGACCGGATATGAAGAATATCCATACACCGGAGGAACGTCTTTGCATTTCTTCTGTAAAACGGGTCTGGGAGTATCTTCTGAAGGTGTTGGAGCAGCTGCGCTGAGAAGCGGAGCATTATATTGTTCCTGCGTCCTTAGAGGGCAATCAGGGAATCCTTGGCTGTATCCGTCTGGGGCTCGATGCCTTCTTTATGGAGCGTTTTATATAGAGTAAGCTCCTCACAGGAAAACAGAGTGTCAACAGCAGCTTCGTAATCCGGAAAGCGGTTTGCTTTCCGGATTTTTTTCAGGTATTTTTCCGGATGGACAAAGGATGCACTCATATAGGTCCATAAGTCTTTCATTTTATACAAAACAGGTGTTTCTCCGGACATGCGATTCTGATAGGCCAGATAAAGGTCATCGTGGAAGGTCCGAAGCAGAGCTTTATCCGCAGGACCTGAGATCAGACCCGGATGGGCAAGGATTCCGCGGCCGATCATGATGCGGGAGACAAAGGGAGCTTTCTTAAGCAGATGCTCCTGATCTGTTCGGTCATTAATATCGCCATTATAGCATAACGGTACGGAAAGGTATTCGGCAGCAGTCAGACAGGCACTGATATGAGGAGTGCCCAGATATTGTTCTTTGAGGAGGCGTGGATGGATGATCAGCTCTTCTGCCGGATATTTTTTGAAAATGGAAAGCAGGGGTTCCCACTCTTCTTCGGAACAGATGCCTATGCGCGTCTTGATGGAAATTTTCAGAGGAGATTTTTCAAAGATCTCCTGGAGAAACAGATCCAGTTCCCGAGGGATACCCAGAAAACCGGCTCCGCGCTTTTTCGCGGCAACCGTGCCGGAGGGGCAGCCGAGATTCAGATTTACCGTATCATAGCCGAAGGAGGAGAGCTGACTGGCGATGGCAAGGAATTCATCTGCCTTATTTGTGAGGATCTGAGGAATGACCGTCATCCCCTCATTATGCTCCGGCAGAATCTCGTCCCGCTCCCGGCGGTTCAG
>JALERW010000166.1 GCA_022763925.1 Lachnospiraceae bacterium | reverse complement strand
AGCGGGATATTTTTCATCCAGCTGATAGAGCTCCCGTAACCGGCTAAGCTCGTAGGTCTCCTGCACCAGCTGGCTGTTCTCAATGGTCAGCTCACTGACCTTTTCCTTTAATTCCAGATTTTCCGCCTGCAGCTCCCGGATCGTCTGACGATAATCGGTACGGGTGGAAAACCAGCTTCCGATCTCATTGATCCCCTTCTGTACCGGCACGATCACATAGCCGGAAATCGCCTGTACCGGCCCGAGTGTCACATTTGTGGTAAACGTGACAAACATAAGACCCACACAGAGAATGGTGAGAAGAAGAAGCATATATTTACTTGGAAAAGAAAATTTTGATTTTCGTCTCATAATCTGTTCACAAATCCTATCCTGTTATCCGTTTATTTCCGTGCATTTGTATAGGCAATATTCCGATATTGCCCTTCCTTGATCATGCGGCCGAGTCCTCTGGCCACACTTTCCGCCGGAGAATCAAAGGTATTGACCTTCAGCCTGGTCTCTTTGGTGATCAGCTCAGGAATATTCCGGATATTCGAGGAGCCTCCGGTGAGATAAATTCCGTCCCTTATAATATCCGCAGCCAGTTCCGGCGGAGTACGCTCCAGAATCACACGGATCGTATCAATAATGGAATGAATATGCTCCTTGATCGCATCATAGATAAAATCGGAGGATACCTGCAGCTCCGCAGGAAGTCCGGTAACGATATCCCTGCCGTATACGAAGCCGCTTCCCTCATCCGGCTCTGTCGCATAGGCGAGCTGCTTCTTGATCGCCTCTGAGGTCTTGCTTCCGATGATCAGGTTATATTCCCTTCGGATATTGGTCTGAATGGCTTCATCGAATTTATTTCCGCCGATCTTGATCAGCTTGCTGAGAACAATACCGCCCAGATTGATAATGGAAATCTCCGTGGTATCCGCTCCCATATTCACCATCATGGTTCCCTTGGAGCTTCGGATATCCAGACCGACGCCAAGGCCGTCAGCCAGCGCCTTCTCCACCACATACACTCTTCTGGCCCTCAGGCTGGAGCTTTCCACCAGGTCGAAAAAGGCACGCTTCTCCACATCGGTGATATCTGTGGGAACCGCGATATAATATTCGGAACCGCGGATATTCCCTTTTCCGCAGTGTTCAATGAATACCTGCAGAATCGTCTGCATATTATTAAAGTCCGCAATCACACCATAGCTCATGGGGAACGACACCTTTATATTGGCAGGTGCCTTTTCATATGCCTCAAATGCCTCATTTCCCAGCGAAAAAAGCTGGTTGCGGTTGGCAATTGCCACGATATTCTTCTGATTAAAAATCTTATCGGTCGCCCCGTTATAAATTTTAATGTTGCTTGTACCAAGATCGATACCAAATGCAGCCATCTCGTTCTCCCTTTCCTACATAAATTTCTCTTCCCGTAAACTCTTATAGCTCCTGTCCCCGATAATAATATGGTCCAGTAATTCAATTCCTATCAGCATCCCGGCTTCCTTAATCTTCCGCGTCATAAGCAGATCTTCCCTGCTGGGTGACGGATCTCCGCTCGGGTGGTTGTGCACCAGGATAATATAGACCGCCTGATATCTCAGCGCCTCGAGGAAAATCTCCCTGGCAGAGATCAGCGATGCATTGACGGTCCCCACAAAAAGACGCTTTTCTCCAAGCAGCCTGTTTCTTGTATTCAGCATCATGAGCATACAGCACTCCTGCTCCTCGTGCCGTAAATCCTCCATATAATAGGCGGCAATGCTTGCCGGTTCCGTAAAGGAAAGCCCCTCCTGTGCCTTCGCCTTGGCCATTCGTCTGGAAAGCTCCGCCGCACATTGAATCTGTACAGCCTTTACGGTTCCGATTCCACGGATCCTGGTAAGCTCCGATACCGACAGTCCTGTAATTCCTGTAATATTCTGTTCTGCTCCCGCCATGGAAAGCACCCTGCGTGCAAGCTCCACAGACGTATCTCCCACTGAGCCGGTACGGATAATCACCGCAAGAAGCTCCGCATCCGAGAGCGCCCTGCAGCCAAGCTTCAGACATTTCTCGTAGGGTCTCTCCTGCGGCGGAAGCTGTTTTATCGTTCGTTCCTTCTGATCTGACATTCATCCATCCTCCTGACAGCCATGACTGTCAAAAAATCAGGATCCATCCGTTTACAGAAGACGGTAGATCAGAATCGCCACAACCACACCGACAATGCTTGCCAGTGTAATCTTGATGCTCAGCCCAAAGGTCAGTACCAGAATTCCAAGATTCAGCACAATCGGTGATTCCATCCCAAAGGTCTGACCATAATTCAGCCAGCCAAGAACCCCTGCCCCCTCTGCCATGGAACCGATAAAGCCTCCCAGAACGATTCCGGTCAGAATGAGCAGAAATAATGCCCAGGAATTCTTTTTCATCTTTCTCTCCTCCACACATCTGCACTGCCAAACAAAAACGGAACCCCACGAAAACGGAGTTCCGATTCTGTGGTTGTCATAATATATTTATGTAAACTATATCCCCGTTCACATACATTCTATATTCTACCACACACTCTTTTTATTGTATAGAATTTTCATTCTTAAATTTTCTTTAATTTCTGATCCCATGGACGAAAGCGCCCGATGATCTGCTCTGCCACCCGCATACCGTCCATGGCCGCAGAGGTAATGCCGCCTGCATAGCCGGCGCCCTCCCCGCATGGATAAATTCCTTCCACCGACGATTGACAGCTGCTGTCCCTTACAATTCTCACCGGAGACGAGGTCCTGCTCTCCACACCGGATAAAATGGCATCCGGCCGGTCAAAGCCTCTGATCTTCTTTCCTCCTGCATGGATTCCCTCCTTCAGTGCTTCCAGGATTTCCTCCGGAAAGAGCCGGTTGAGATCCGCAAAGGCTGCCTGTCCCTTTACGCAGCTTTCAAATGCCCCATAGCCGTGTGATACCGTTCCGGAACAAAAGTCTTCGAAAAGCTGCTGAGGAATCCTTCCTCCGCCCAGCGCATATGCAGTCTCCTCCAGCCTTCTCTGAAACCGGATGCCGCCAAGCGGTCCCGGATCCGGAAAATCTGCGGGAGTAACGGAAACGATCATGGCGCTGTTGGCATTGTGGGAATCTCTGGCGTGATAGCTCATACCATTGACAGCAAGGCGTCCCTCCTCGGAGGAAGCATTGACCACATAGCCTCCGGGACACATACAGAAGCTGTAAACGCCGCGGCCGCAGGCCGCCGTATGGGTCAGCTTATAGCTGGCTGCAGGCATGGTATAGGGACAATCCTCCCCGTACTGCGCCTTCTGAATCATCTCCTGCGGATGTTCGATCCGCACACCGACGGCGAAGGCCTTCGGCTCCATCGGAATTCCTTTTTGCTCCAGCATTTCAAAGGTATCCCGTGCACTGTGTCCAATGGCCAGCACAAGAAGCTCGGCGGGAAGAACTATTCTTCCGTCCGGACCATCCACCTGTACCTGCCGGATTTTTCCGTTTTCTATATGAAGATCGGTCACCTGGGAACAGAAATGAACCTCTCCCCCGTAAGAAAGGATTTCCTTGCGGATATTCTGAACAACCTGAATCAGTATATCGGTCCCGATATGGGGCTTATTTACATAGCAGATTTCCTCCGGAGCTCCTGCCCCGGCAAAAATACGGAGAACCTCCCGGTTTCTGCCGGAAGGATCCTTCACCAGTGTATTCAGCTTTCCGTCCGAAAAGGTTCCGGCACCGCCCTCACCAAACTGTGCATTTCCCCCCGGATCCAGTTTTCCGCCGTTCCAGAAGGCATTCAGCTTTTTCTGCCGCTCGGGGGCGGGCTCCCCCCGTTCCAGAAGGATCGGACAATATCCCTCTCTGGCCAGCATAAGCGCACAGAACAGTCCGGCCGGCCCGCTTCCGACAATCACCGGACGGGAAGCAAGAGGAGTATTTCCGGGCTTTGGCAGACGGTATGCGTCCTCCTTCACCCGCAGAAGCTTTCCCTTCCTGATCATGGAAGCAAAAGTCTTTTCCTGCTTCAGGGCAATATCCAGCGTATATACCTTCATGATCTGCGGTTTTTTACGGGCATCCACAGACTCCCTGACAATATGAAGCTCTGTGATATCAGAAGGCTTTCCGCCGATTGACCGGGCAGCAGCCAGAAGCAGCTCATCGTTTGTATGTTCATAAGGAAGTTTTACCTGATTAATACGGAACATGTCTGATTATCCTTTCCCTGGCCGCCAAACGGCCGCATGCTTTCCTGCCACATACCCGCTGGACCAGGCCCACTGAAGGTTATAGCCTCCGCAGGCACCGTCAATATCTGTCATTTCCCCGGCAAAAAACAGTCCGTCCACCAGAAGCGACTCCATCGTACACGGGTCGATCTCCCCGGTAGCTACGCCTCCGGTACAGGCCTGGGCATGAGAAATATCCAGGTGTCCGGTCATCCTTCCCGAAAGATGGGATATGGCGGCTGACAGCGCATAAAACTGCTCATCGGTAAATGCTTCCGCCTGCATATCCGGCAAAATACCGGAGGTAAGAAGCAGCACATCGATCAGCTTCTGGGAAAACAGACCCGCCAGAAAGGAAGATGCCGTCTTATAGCCGCAGGACATAGCCCTTGCCTTCAGGAATGCGGGAAGACTTTTCTCATCAAATTCCGGCAGCACATGCACGGAAAGCTCCACGCTCCTGCCCTGCTCCCAGGCCTTTACCGCATAATGGCTCACCTGAAAGGCCGGAATTCCGGAAATACCGTAGGAGGTAAACTGAAGCTCCCCGATATCGGAAGCCGTTTCCTTTCCGTCTGCGAGGACCGTAAGCCTGCCTTCACAGCGAAGCCCGGAAAGTTTCGGGAACAGAGAGCCCTCCGCCTTCAGTCCGGTCAGCACCGGATAGACCGGAATAATCGAATGTCCAAAGCTCTGTGCATACCCGTACCCGCTGGCATCTGCTCCCGTATCCGGTGCAGCCGGCGATCCGGTTGCCAGAATGCAGGTGTCCGCTTCATAAGTCCAGCCGGGAGTATATATAAGAAAGCGTCCGTTCCGTTTTTCCACCTTTTGAATATCCGTCTGATATTTGCACTTTATCTTCCGGTGCGCAGCTTCCTCCGTCAGAACCTGTACCACCTGGGCGGCCTGCTCCGAATGGGGATACAGTCCCCCGTCCCTGTTTTTTGTATAGATTCCAAGCTCCAGGAAAAAACGCAGAGTCTCTTTCGTTCCGAACTGCTTCAGTGCCGGAAGGGCAAAGGAAGGGTCCTCTCCCCGGAAGCAGGATGCCTCCATACGGACATTGGTGAGGTTGCACCTTCCGTTTCCGGTAACGGCCAGCTTTCTTCCCGGCTTCTTTCCCTTTTCCAGCACAGTTACCCTGGCACCGGCGCGTGCCGCCGTAACAGCAGCCATCAGTCCGGCCGCACCTGCTCCAATCACAATCACATCCATCTTACTGACTCCTTCGGCCCAAAAGCCTTCTTCTGCGTTCTATTATAACCGGACCATACCCGCTTCCACAAGCTTCTGCAGTGACATGAGAATGCCCAGCTTTGCATGCTCCCAGGTAAGTCCTCCCTGGAAATAAACTGCATACGGGGGCTTGATGGGACCATCCGCACTAAGCTCAATGGAAGACCCCTGTACAAAAGCGCCCGCAGCCATAATAACATCACTGTCATAGCCGGGCATGGCCCAGGGCTCCGGTGTCACGTGGGAATCCACAGGTGCCGCGCTCTGAATTCCCTTGCAGAACGCGATCACTCCCTCTGGTTTTCCGAACTCCACTGCCTGGATAATATCATGACGGCTTTCAGATCCGTTCGGAATCACCTTAAAGCCCAGCTTTTCATAAATATTTGCCGCAAAAACCGCTCCCTTCAGTGCGTTGCCCACTACGGAAGGGGCAAGGAAAAAGCCCTGATAAAAGGACTGGATAATTCCCAGATTTGCACCCACCTCCTGCCCGAGGCCCGGACAGGTGGTGCGGTAGGCCGCCTGATCCACACATGCCTTTGTTCCCACAATATACCCTCCGATGGGTGCAAGGCCTCCGCCCGGATTTTTTATGAGAGATCCCACCGCCATATCGGCCCCCACATCGGTGGGCTCAATCGTCTCCACAAACTCTCCGTAGCAGTTATCCACCATACAGATAATATCCGGTCGGATACTTTTTACAAAAGCAATTGCTTCACCGATCTTCGAAACACTCAGCGTCGGTCGGGTCTGATAGCCTTTAGAGCGCTGAATTTCCACCAGCTTTGTCTTATCGCTGATGGCCGCGCGGATTCCTTCAAAGTCAAAGCTTCCGTCCGCAAGCAGGTCCACCTGCTTATAGGTGACTCCATATTCTGCCAGCGAGCCCATGGAAGGACGGATCCCGATCACTTCCTCCAGGGTATCATAGGGCTTTCCCGAAATACTGATCATTTCATCTCCCGGACGAAGATTTCCGTGAAGTGCGATGGCAAGCGCATGGGTACCGCAGGTGATCTGCGGACGCACCAGTGCCGCTTCCGCATGGAAGACCGAAGCATACACCTCCTCCAGGGTATCCCGCCCCATATCGTTATAGCCGTAGCCGGAGGTGGCGGCAAAATGAATATCGCTGACCCGGTGCTCCTGCATGGCCTTGATCACCTTCATCTGATTATATTCTGTCACCTCATCTATGGCTTCAAACCGTTCCTTTAACGTCTTCAGTATTTCCTCCCCGAAGCTCTGCACCGCCTCGCTGATGCCAAGGGAGGCATACATGGTCCTAAGTTCTTCTCTCATTTACAGTATCCCCTTATTTCTGCAGATCTCCTGCATATATTCTGATATTTTATCATCCTGATATCCGAAGGACTGCCTGTCGATCCAGATCACATCCTGTTCCCGTTTAAACCAGGTCAGCTGGCGCTTGGCAAAATGCCTGGTATCCCGTTTCAGTATATATACAGCCTCCTCATAAGACAGCTCTCCATCCAGATAAGCCAGAATTTCCTTGTAGCCCAGCCCCTGCATGGAAACCATATCTCTTGTACAGCCCAGTTCCTTTAAGTGACGCACTTCCTCCACCAGTCCGTCTGCGAGCATACGGTCGACCCGAAGATCGATCCGGTCATACAGATGTTTCCGGTCATCCGTCAGCACAAAATAGGCATAATTATATGGAGAGGCTTTCTTCTTCTGCACTTCATTGTGAGCAGAGATCGGCTCGCCGGTCTGCCGGTAATATTCCAGGGCACGGATGATCCGTTTCGTATTGTTGGGATGAATCGCCTCTGCGCTTTTCGGATCTGCCTGCTCCAGCAGAGCGTGCAGATATCCGGAGCCTTCCTTTTTGGCAAGCTGCTCAAGCTCCCTTCGGTATGTGAGATCCTCTCCGTTTTCGGTAAAATCCACATCCTTTAAAATTGCCTGTATATAAAATCCGGTTCCTCCGGTAAGGATCGGAATCTGTCCGCGCTCATAGATCCCTTCCAGAGCTTCTCTGGCAAGCTCCTGAAAGCGTACCACATGGAACTCCTCCCAGGGCTCCAATATGTCGATCAGATGATGAGGAACGTTC
Source organism: Lachnospiraceae bacterium (assembly GCA_022763925.1). Lineage (GTDB taxonomy): Bacteria > Bacillota > Clostridia > Lachnospirales > Lachnospiraceae > JAGTTR01. The sequence continues at coordinate 1,330 of JALERW010000166.1, read as the reverse complement.
TGCATTTCTTCTGCAGTGATCTTTGCGGAACCGATATCCATATGCCGGTATACCTGCATGGAATCTGCAGAAACGATCTCTCCTTTCACCGCTTTTGCAAGGGCAATGGACAGTGCGGTCTTTCCGACTGCCGTCGGTCCGGTCAGTACAATCAGCGGACGCATGGCATGTCCTCCTTTTCTATACAATCCTTTTAAACTTCTTTTCCAGTTCATTCTGAGACATGGAAACGATGGTTGGACGCCCGTGAGGACAGTTATAGGGATTGTCCAGATTCAGAAGCTCATCGATCAGCGCCTCCGCTTCCTTCCCGGACAGATGATTATTTCCCTTTACCGCAGCCTTGCAGGACATGGAAGCGATTTTTTCATTGATAATCTCGGCATCCGCATGTCCCGAAAAACCGTTTAAGCTGTCCAGCATCTCCAGAAGCACCTCCTTCTGTGCAATGGAAAACAGATTGGCCGGGACTGCACGCACCTCATACTCCCGTCCTCCGAACGGCTCAATCTCAAAACCGAGCGCCGTAAAGTTATCCATATAGGTCAGTAGCTGCTCCTCCTCCTGCATGCTCAGCGTGAGAATAATGGGCGGACTTACCAGCTGGGAAGTGTAGTCCCGGTCCTTCAGCGCTTTCATGGTCCGTTCATACAGTACCTTCTCATGGGCCGCATGCTGGTCAATAATATACAGCTTATCCTCAAACTGTACCAGCCAGTAGGTATCAAATACCTGTCCGACGATCCGGTAATTGGCCCTGGATCTCTTATCCAGGAACCGGTGTTCAAACAGGTCCAGCTGCTCTCCTTCCGGGTATTCCCGGTCCATCGGACGTTTCTGAACAGCTTTTTTGTCCGGCTCCTTCACAGAAGCTGATGCTTTCTGAGCAGCCGGTTCTTTCTGAAATTCCCGGGTGACCCTCTCCCGCATTTTTTCCATAAAGTACGAAAGATCCTTCTGCTGTGAATCATGCGGCGATTCAGCTGCCGATCTCTGCTCAATATGTCCCTCTTCTGTTTTTCCTGACGGATAAACGCTTTTTTCACGTATCATAGAAGGAACCGACGAGGAAGCAGGCGTTTCCGGCCGTTTTACAGTCTCCCTCTGCTTCTCCTTCTCATCCAGAGAAATCTCCGGAATCAGTTCCCGACCGGAGAGGCTGTCATAAAGCGTCTGATAAACAAACTGGTAGATCCTGGCAGCATCAGAAAAACGAACCTCCATTTTCGTCGGATGCACATTAATATCCACAAGCTCACCGTCCACCGTGATATCCAGAGCGGTAAACGGATAGCGGTGCTGCATCATAAAGGGCTTATAGGCATCCTCG
>JALERW010000154.1 GCA_022763925.1 Lachnospiraceae bacterium | reverse complement strand
CCTCCTGGGATTTTACCCATTCGATTCCTCCGACCACATCTCTGGATGCCAGAAGCATTCCGGCAAGCACCAGCTCCTTCACGCCGTTTGCATTGGCTCCGGGGGTATTGAATACAACGATGCCCTTCTGCGCACATTTATCCAGCGGAATATTGTTCACGCCGGCTCCGGCTCTGGCGATTCCCGCCAGCTTATCCGAAAACTCCATATCATGCATGGCTGCACTTCTGACCAGAATTGCGTCTGCCAAAGCTGCATCTTCTGTCTTCTCATAATCCGCACCAAACTGTCCAAGTCCGCAGGCAGCAATGGGATTCAAGCAATGATATTTATACATCTTACAAATTCTCCTCTTCAAACTTCTTCATAAATTCCACTAATTTCTGTACACCTTCGATGGGCATTGCATTGTAAATGCTTGCACGCATACCGCCTACCGTACGGTGTCCTTTCAGGTTCTCCAGACCGGCTGCCTTCGCTTCCTTAACGAATTTCTCATCCAGCTCCTTGTCCCCGGTCACAAAAGGCACATTCATGAGAGACCGGTCTTCCTTTACAACCGTTCCCTTAAACAGCCTGCTCTGATCCAGATAATCGTACAGAATAGCCGCCTTCTTCTCATTGAGCTCCTTCATTGCAGACAGGCCGCCCATCTTCTTGAGCCATTTGAATACCTTTCCGCAGATATAAATACCATATGCCGGCGGTGTATTATATAAAGAGTTATTGTCCGCATGTGTCTTATACTGAAGCATGGTAGGTGTTCCCGGGAGCACATCCTCTGTGATCAGATCCTCACGGATGATCACGATCACCACACCTGCCGGTCCGATATTCTTCTGAACACCGCCGTAAATCACGCCATATTTTGTAACATCCACAGGCTCTGACAGGAAGCAGGAAGAGACGTCAGCAACCAGTGTCTTGCCCTTCGTATTCGGAAGAGTCTTGTATTTGGTACCATAAATCGTATTGTTCTCGCAGATATATACATAGTCCGCATTTTCACTGATCGGAAGATCGGAGCAGTCCGGTATGTAGGAAAAGGTCTTATCCTCAGAGGATGCGATCTTGTTGGCCTTACCGTATTTGCATGCCTCCTGATACGCCTTCTTCGCCCACTGTCCGGTAATGATGTAATCCGCAACACCGTTCTTCATCAGGTTCATGGGAATCATTGCAAACTGCTGAGACGCTCCGCCCTGTAAGAACAGCACCTTATAATTATCCGGGATATTCATCAGCTCCCGTAAATCTGCCTCTGCGGTTTTAATAATTTCCTCAAAAGCCTTGGAACGATGGCTCATCTCCATAACGGACATGCCGGTTCCTCTGTAATCCAGCATCTCTGCTGCCGCTTCTTTTAATACTTCCTCCGGTAATACTGCCGGTCCAGCCGAAAAATTGTAAACTCTGCTCACTTTATGTGCCTCCTGCCATTTCAAAAATTCTTAAACCACATTCTACATCCGCGTCTATTTTTCGTCAATACATTTTTCAAAATAAATTACACTTGTCTGTTACAGACGTACACCTTGCTGCCACTTAATATATGACCACCGGGGTACCGATTTCCACCCGGTTATACAGCTTGATCACATTATCCAGCGGGGTATTGATGCAGCCGTGAGAACCGTTGGTGAGATAAATTTTTCCGCCGAACTGGCTCCGCCAGGAGGCATCATGGATTCCGATTCCGTTCCACACCTTCATCCAGTATTTTACGAAGGACACATATCCTTCTCCCACCAGAGTTGCATTTCTCGCTTTATTATGTATATAGGCCACGCCGCGCTTCGTATGCTTTCCGCCGTTTCCGGTTACCACATCCGTATCCAGATAAAGCATTCCGTTCTCATAATACCACATATGCTGCGCATCAATGGAAATCTCAATATAGGTATCACCGATATCATCCGTCCCCCGAACCTTGGCAAATCCGGTTCTCGAATACACCGGCTGACGGTCAGCTACGCTCTTTCTCTCCTTTACCAGCGCAAGAAGCTCCTCATACTCCTTCTTCTGATTGATCATCCATCCATAAGGTCCGCCGGAAACCGTGATCACGTCTCCCGCGGTAGTTTGAAATTCCCGCTCAGCCCCAACGGTATCATAGGTGTCAGCAAGCTGCGACACATAATCTTTCACTGCACTTTCCTTTAATACCAGCTCTCCGTCGGAATCCAGCCGGTAAAAGCTCCAGATCACATCCCGGTCGATCACTTCCTTCTTTTCCCCGAATGCATAGGAAATCTCGAAATCAGACACCTCATCCAGGCGGTCTGTCATCGAGCGGATCGTCGAGTCACCCTCTGTCACCTTCGGCTCCCGGTAACATCCGGCCTCCTCAAGGTCAAGCACCGGCTGCTCCTCTTCCAGCGCCTCCTTAAGCTTCCTTCCGAAAGCCTTTTCATCTATCGTATTTCCAGTCACAGATCTCTGGAGGACAAAGCCATCCTCTTCACTGTACAGAAGCTTTGCATCCACCGGAGCAGTCATTTCCTTCGGATTCAGAAAAGAGACAGCCTCAAGCTTTGCCGAAAGCTTTTCCTCATCATACACGACTGTCATTTCCGGATCATATTTCACCGGTCCGCGAACCAGCGCAGGAAGCCATTCCAGAGAATTCTGACCATCCATGATCTGCTGTATCTGATCACCGAAATCGTAACCCAGATCAATATCCTCTGCATCGATCTGTACGCTCTGGCCATCCCTTGCCTTTATCTCCAGCGAATATCCCTTCAGAGATTCCTGAAGCCTCTCTTCGGTCTCCTCCACCGTCAGCCAGGAGGCATTCACCATTCCTATCCGTGTTCCATACAGAAACAGATCCTGCACGTACCACGCAACTGCCACGTACATCAATCCAAGAACAGCAGCCAGCGTCACAAGAATTTTCATCAGAAGTTTGTCTTTTGTAACCCCTCTCATAAAGCCCTCCCTTCGGGTACATTTATGCACAGAAGGCTGCCGCAGCCAGAACAGCTGCAGCAGCCCGCACCCCGTTATTTATTCTTCAGGTCTTCTGAATCAAAAGCCTGGTCAATCGGTGCCCCTGCGGCCACCATTGGAAATACCTTATCATCCTTGTCGATCTGAACTTCAATCATATAAGGAACCTTCTCTTTCACCGCCTGCTCCACAGCCGGAAGCAGCTCGGAAAGCTTCGTTACGCGGACAGCCTTCACCCCAAGGCCCTCCGCCACCTTTACAAAATCCACCTTGTCGTCCAGGATTGTGGCGGAATACCGCTGTCCGTAGAACAGCGTCTGCCACTGACGAACCATACCGAGTACCTTGTTATTGACAACAATCTCAATCACCGGGATATCAAATCTGGAGGCTGTGGCAAGCTCATTCATGTTCATACGGAAGCAGCCGTCTCCCGCGATATTGATCACCGTCTTGTCCGGGCGGCCGCATTTTGCTCCGATAGCCGCTCCCAGACCATAGCCCATGGTTCCCAGACCGCCGGAGCTTAAGAAGGTCCTGGGCTCGGTATATTTATAGTACTGCGCAGCCCACATCTGATGCTGTCCCACATCGGTTGTGAT
>JALERW010000151.1 GCA_022763925.1 Lachnospiraceae bacterium | reverse complement strand
CCTTCACTTCGGGACGGATCCGCCCGATAAAACCGGTCGAACAGACGGTCCAGCCCTTCCGGATCCAGCTTTTCACATGTATTCACAGTCCGGATAATAATGCCCTTTCTCGTCTTCTCCAGAGAAATGCGGATCGGCGTATTTTCAGATGCATATTTTATGGCGTTATCCAGAAGAACGCTGACCAGCTGCCGGATCGCATACTCGTCACCGCAGTACCGGATGTCCGGTGCAATCTCCAGCTCCAGCTCATGTCCTCTGGATCTTGCAAAGTCCACAAAGGACTCTGCCGTCTCCGCCACGGCATCACTGACGGCAAACAGCTCCGGCTTCAGCGGCGACTCTTCCTCATCCATACGGGAAAGCATCACAAGAGAATTGACCAGATCCTTCAGCTTTTCTGTCTGCGCAGCCGCCTTGTCGATCCATTTCTGTTTTCCCGTTTCCATTTCCAGAACCTTCAGGCATGTGGCAATGACCGTGATCGGCGTCTTCAGCTCATGGCCGGCATCCGTGATAAACTGCTTCTGCCTCTCAGCACTCTGTACCACCGGATCAATGGCCTTTCCTGAAAAAAACACAACCAGGATATATACAAGAATCACACAGATAATCACAGCCAGAAGGGAGCTGGCCGCTACCGCTCTCACCGAACGGAGCTCCTGGTAGCAGTCCAGAAAAACCGCCATATACCGGTCCTCTCCCTGCTTTATCACACAGTATTTATACCCGGAAGTATACCCGTATCCTGTTCCGTGCTTTAAAGCAGTCTCAAGATATCCTCCCGTATCCTCCCCGGTAATGGCAGCGATATGATCGAGATCTGCCCGGTTCAGAATCCCGTCTCCGTCATAAAACAGGCAGAAATAGCGGGTCGCGTAGGGTGTTTCCTGATTAAAGGGACCCTGGGATTTCTCCATTTTCTTTCCGGGCATAGCCCCTCCGCTTTCCGGGAATCCTTTTCTTCCTCCGCCCAAAAGCGCATGCTCCGGAATGGTTCCCTGATTCTCACAGATCATATCCAGCGTCTTCGTCAGATCTGAATCCGTGGAAGCAAAATTTACCGCGTTTACCAGAACTGCCAGAAGCACCATGACCACCGTGACAGACAGCATGGCAATTCGGATGAACCGTTTTCTTAACCGCTTGATCATGCATTCTCCTCCAGCAAATAGCCCAGTCCCCGATTGGCACGTATCGTTACTCCGGAGCCGATGGCTTTCAGCTTCTTCCGCAGATTGGAAATGTGTACCCAGACCACGTTGATCTCCGCATCAGAATCCCAGCCCCATACTCGCTCCATAATGCGGTCAGCCGGAAAAACAATTCTGGGAGAACGCATAAACAGCTCCATCACCTGAAATTCCCGACCGCTGAGACGGACCGAGCTGTCCTTACAGGTCAGAATGCCGTTTTCGGAATGCAGCGAAAGATCTCCGAAGGTCAGCACTGCCGGCCGGTATTCCTCTCCCCGTCTCAGCATGGCGCGGACACGGCAGATCAGCTCATCCGGTTCAAAGGGCTTGGGCAGGTAATCATCCGCCCCGGCATTAAAGCCCGTAATACGGTCATCCTTCTGTCCCTTTGCAGTCAGCATCATAACCGGTGTGTTCACACCCTCGCTCCGCAGCTTCTGAAGTACCTCAATGCCATCCATCTTCGGCATCATAATATCCAGAATAATCGCATCATATCCTCCCAGGGATGCATATTCATACGCAGAATATCCATCATTCACAGCATCCACTGAGAAATGATTTTTCTCAAAAAATACGGTAAGAGCCTCCGCCAGATCAAGTTCATCTTCTGCAATCAGCAAACGCATGCCATATCACCTGTCTTTTCTGTAATAATTCCCCGGCTTTATTATAAACCGCTCCGGTCTCTTCCGTCAAAGCAGCTCTTTACTTTCCTCCCTGCCGCAGACAATATTCAGGTTGCCGTTCCTGCAGCGAAGCGCATCAAGAAACTCCTTGGGCATCCGGCTTCCCTTCAGCGTAATGTGATACTGCAGCTCATAGAGCGTTCCCATATTGGAGGTACGGATTTTTTCCAGGGAACAGTTCTTTGTATACTCTTCAAACAGATCATCAAACAGCCCCTCATAATCCAGATTTTCCGGAATGGTGATCTTCAGTATCCGTTCCGACATTTCCGCCTGTCCAAAGTCCATGGCGGACAGGAAGAGCAATACTGCTGCCATAATAACGAAAAACAGCGCTGCCAGTGCCACATAGCCCATACCGGTTGCAAGGCCGATCGCCATGGCAAGAAAAATCGAGCTGATTTCTCTTGCATTCCCCGGAGCCGAGCGGAACCGGACGAGGCTGAAGGTTCCGGCCACGGCAACACCGGCTCCGATATTGCCGTTCACCAGCATAATGATCATCTGAACAACTGCCGGCAAAATCACCAGCGTAATAAGAAAGCTCTGCGTACATCTGGTCCGGAACATTCCCACAAATGCCGTACCGGCACCGAGCAGCAGCGAAACCGCGGTACAGATAAAAAATGATGTCAACGTGATTTCTGTTCCGATTATAGAATTAAGCACAGCAAATCCCCTCCTTTTCTTTTTCGTTTCTTTCCTTTCTCAGCAGATGGTCCCTGTAACAGCTTCCGTATTTTGAGAACGAAACCGGAAAAATACCGTTCTCAGAAAGCAGATGAGACAGCCAGAGGGGGCATACCCCCGGAATTTTGATTTCCATCAGGATATCCTCTCCATAAAGCAGAGGCTTCCCGTAATCTCCGAGCCGAAGATCCAGACCGGTGTCCCGCCAGCGCATATTGCGGTCAAAGGTAATCCGAAGCTCCGGATCGCAGCTTCCTTCATAGCCGACCCGGTCATAGGCGATCCACACCTTCGGCTTCGCCTTCCAGCATTTCTGAAACCAGGCAATCTCCCGTCCGATCTGCCCGAAATCCTGTCCCTGCAGATGTCCGGCAAGGAAA
>JALERW010000149.1 GCA_022763925.1 Lachnospiraceae bacterium | reverse complement strand
CCACAATGGCAGAACCGACAAGGCCGGATACCGTTGTGCCTGCCGCACTGTCACTGCCTGCAAATGCATAATCCGGTAAAAATGCCGTTTTTTCCTGAATATTTCCTGCGATCCTTGAAGCGGTGCTTTCCATTCCGTAGGCTTCTTCATCCAATCCCATGTTTTCACTGTAACCGCCTTCTGTATTGCCGAACATGGACCATTCCAGACCATCCGGGTTGGAGCTTGCCAAAAGGCTTACACCGCCGCCGACAACTGCAGCTACGATTGCCAGAATCAGTACGGTGGTTTTTAAAGAGCATCTGCTCCTGTCAGACTGCGAAGCTTCCAGATCCATCAGAAGCTCCGGCCGCATTTCATATATAAACAGCAAAACTGCTGATGTAACCAGACCTTCGATCAAACCAATGGCAAGATGAATGGGCTGCATCAGGCTTACAAAAGCAGTAAACGGGAGTTCTGTGATTCCGGAAAGGGAGGTTTCCAAAACGACAGAAAAGGCTCCCAGCTGAAGACTGAGGATGCATCCCAAAGTACTGGCAAGAATGATTTTTAAACGGGCCGCTGTTTTTCCGCCTTTTGCTGAAAACAGCTTCCCTTTCATAATCGGCCTCCATATGAGATAGTACCCGACAAAACAGCCATAAAAGGCCATGTTCCATACGTTTGCGCCCAGGGCCATGATTCCGCCGTCTGCAAAAAACAATGCCTGAATCAGTAAAATTGTAATCATGGACAAAAATCCGGCCTGCGGTCCAAGCAGCGCAGTCAGCATCATTCCTCCACACATATGCCCGGACGATCCTGTCCCGGGTATTGTGTAATTCACCATCTGACCTGCAAATACCAGGGCAGAAGTAACTGCCATAACCGGTAATTTTGCCGTCTCCTCATCCTTTCTGAGTGTTTTCACTGAAACACCTGCTGTCACACCGGATACAGCATACATCGTTGCTGCAACTGCCGGTGCAAGTAATGCGTCTGCCATGTGCATATCACTATTCCTCCATTCCATTTTTCTCTGCGGCAGTTACCGCGCAGTGATAAATTTTCTGGAAATCTTCCTGATATTCCTTACAGATCTTTTTAATACTCTCATATTCCGGATATACTCTGGTAATTCCTTTCCTCGAGCATACCTTCACCTGAACCGGCCCGTACGGTGTCTGAACCTTATCGATTCTGCGGTCGAGCACGGTCCGCTCCATCCGCATCCTGCGGATTCCCACCGTAGTCGTATGGGCAAAAATAATATCCTCCAGCTCTTCGATCTTATCTTCCATACAAATCACCTGAAGAAGATAGGCCGGGCGGTTTTTCTTCATATAAACAGGCGAATAGAATACATCTCTGGCGCCTGCTTCCATCAGGCATTCCATCGTAAAGCCCAGGGCCTCTCCGCTGCAGTCATCGATGTTGCTCTCCAGCTTCCAAATAACATCCTCACCGGAGCCTTTGGCCGGTTCCTTCTCTTCCGGAACAATGAGCATGGCTCTTAAGATATTGGCTCTGGGGAAATCCTTCTTTCCTGCTCCGATTCCGATTTTCTCCACCCGGTAATTTTCCGGAAGAGCCTCCTGTGTCCGCAGCGCCGCTGCAATGGCCGCTCCTGTAGGGGTTACCATTTCTCCCCGGTTATCCGTCATTCTCAATATCAGATGCTCCATGGAAACGATATTGGCAACAGCCGGAACCGGAACCGGAATAATTCCATGCTGACAGCGTACATGACCACTTCCCTCATACAGCGGAGATACCACAACCTCCTCTATTCCAAGGTTGTCCAGGCAGACCGCCACGCTGACAATGTCCACAATAGAATCAATGGCTCCCACCTCATGGAAATGCACCTCATCCTCCGAAATTCCATGGGCCCCTGCCTCCGCCCGGGCAACGATCCGGAATATCTCCCTGGCTTTTTCCTTCACTGCCCCGGATGCATCCAGGCGGTCGATCACCGCAAACACATCACGAATATTCCGGTGCTCGTGAGGGTGATGGTGGGTGTTCTCATGGTCATGGTCATGATGATGTTCATGCTCGTGCTCATGATGATGTTCATGGTCATGGTCGTGAGGATGGTCATGTCCGTGCTCATGTTCGTGCTCATGGTGCTGGCCACCCCCGTGCTCGTGGTCATCGGAATGTCCCTCCCCATGACCATGTTCATGGCAGCCGCCCGCCGCATCCACATCATGAGAATGTCCGTCCTCTTCCTGATCCGTCAGGATCACATCGAAATCACAGGCATCAATGCCGCATTTCTTCGTCCGTCCGATTTTTATCTCGTAGCCCTCTACCTGAAGGCTGTCCAGTGCCTTTTTCAGTACCTGCGGGTCTGCTCCCAGGTCCAGAAGCGCTCCCACGGTCATGTCTCCGCTGATTCCGGAATAGCATTCCAGATATAATGTTTTCTTCATTACTTTTTCACCGCCAGTCTGTTTATTTGTGTACCGATATAACCGGCACCATAGCCATTGTCAATATTTACGACCGAAATTCCGTTGGCACAGGAATTAATCATGGTGAGAAGGGCAGAGAGCCCGTGAAAGCTGGCTCCATATCCTACAGAGGTGGGAACCGCCACCACCGGAACCTCAACCAGCCCTGCGATCACGGTTCCCAGTGCTCCCTCCATTCCGGCCACCGCGATCACACAGTTGGCCGCCTGGATCCGCTCTCTCTGTGCCAGCAGCCTGTGGATTCCGGCCACACCCACATCATAGATCCGATCCACCCTGCAGCCGAAATATTCTGCCGTCAAAGCGGCTTCCTCGGCCACCGGAATATCCGCAGTCCCACCCGTGCATACCGCAATATTTCCCACATGCTCCTTCCCGGGCTTTTCCACCTTCAGTATTCCGGAAATCGGATCGTAAACGATCTCCGGTATAATCTCTTTTACAAGCTCATACTGGGCCTTCGATGCCCGGGTTCCCAGAACCTCCCGGTCCTGCTCATAAAATCTTCGAAAAATCTCCCTCAGATATTCGTCTGGCTTTCCCTGACAGAAAACCACCTCTCCAAATCCGGAACGAAGCCTTCTGTGATGGTCCAGCTTCGCGTAGCCCAGATCCTCATAGGGCAGCTTCTTCAGCAGCCCCTCTGCCTGCGGGATATCCATCTCTCCCGACTGCACCTTTTCAAGCATTCCTCTGATATCCATAGCCCCTCCCACATCTGATCAAGCCTGTATCCAAAAATCTTCCTCATCAAAAAAACCAGCAAAACAAAACGTCCCTTTTTCTGACGCCCTGCCTTCCTGGCCTTCTCTTATTACTGACTGGTATGGTTTTATTTCTCTTTTTGATTCAATACTCCTGCCTTCCTGGCAGCTCTTTTCTTATTTTAGCATATGATTGCTATTTCCGCAAGCAGGCTCTGCATTTCTGTTTGCTTGTTTTCCCCGGGTGATGTATGATAAATATATAATTTAGATGAATAAACCTCTAAGGCGGGATTATATATGAAAAAACAATCGAACCATCGGACCGGAAAACAAAACAATCTGCTGTTATTCACAGCATTGTTTCTCCTCTGCATTTTTCTGGAGCTTTTTCTTTCCAATTACAGAGATTTCTCTATCGGCGACGCCCCAACGGTCACTCTTTCCGCGGAAAGCCTGGTCCGGCTGGATGGCGGCACGGTCACGGAAGACGGAGCCTTTCTTATTCAGAATGCAGGAGCAGAGCTGGAATTTTCCGAACTGGAGGTACCTGTCCGGACCATCACCGTTTATACGTCAGCCCCTGAAGGAACCGTCGTAATCGCATCCTGTCTGCTCTCCGATGATGCCTGCCGGTATGATTACCGCTCCGGATGCAGACTGTATTTCAATCCGGCAGGAGGACACTGCTATACAAGAGCATCTCTTTCCAGCAACGGCAATATTCACGGTCTTCTGATCAGTGTCGACCGCCTCCGTCACGACTTTACCATCGAGAAAATTGTATTCAACGAACGCAGGGGCTTTCATTTTGACAAGCTTCGTTTCCTGCTTTTCCTTATCATCGCTCTGACTGCAGGTGCCTGCAGAGCCTTCCGGCCGGAAACAATTGTATATGACGCAGCCAACCGAAAACACCGTTTCGTCATGTATGCTGCCATGGCCGTGTGCCTTCTGACACTTCTGTGGATATACCGTGCACTCTGCTCTTTCGGAGCCGGAGATGCCATTGCCTGGCCTCTGGAACAGCCGGTTTCTGAATACAGTGCCTATGTACAGCAGCTGGATGCCTTCCAGAAGGGACAGCTCCACCTGGATCTGGAAGCAGATCCCCGGCTTTCTTCCATGCAAAATGTGTATGATATTACTGAACGTTCCCGGGATACCGGGATCGGTGACTGGAAGCAGCCCTACTGGGACCGTGCCTATTATAATGAACATTATTACAGCTACTTCGGTATCGGGCCGCTCCTTGCGGTATACTACCCATATTATTTCCTGACCGGAGAGCTTCCGGGCGATGCCTTCGTCAGCCTGATATTTTCAGCAGCTTCGGTATTCCTTTTATTTGGCGTACTCGAAGAACTCCGAAAAAAATTTCTTCCGGACATTCATTTGCTGTACTATGCAGCCGGTTTTCTTACCGTTTTTTTTGCAGGTCTGATTCCTCTGGTCATGGTAAGCTCCTGCTTTTATTACATAGCGGTAAATGCAGCCATGACGTTCCTGCTTCTGTTCCTGATGCTTTATCTGCATGCTTTTTCCATGCGTCAGGGCCTTCCCAGGAGAATCTGTGCCGTCGCTTCCGGAGCCGCATTCGTTTTGATCGTCCTGTGCCGCCCCAATGTCGCCCTGGCTGCCGTTGGTGCAGCCGCCCCTGTTGCTGTTTTCTATCTCATGGAAAAAGAAACCTCCTGGAAGTATAAGCTTCCGGATATCGCCTGCTTTCTCGTTCCGATTCTGGCAGGCGGAGCCGGCATTATGGTTTATAATTATGCCCGCTTTGCTTCACCCTTCGAATTCGGAACCAGCTATCAGCTCACGGTCAGTGATATCAGCTACAACACGCTTCAGTTCACTCCCGAACGTCTCCTGGGATATCTGTATTACTACGTTTTACAGCCGCTGGACACGGAACTGGTCTTTCCATTCTTCCGAATGCATACGGAAGTCATTGATACCCTCGGAAATTTCATGTATCATGCAAGCAGCATGGGATTATTATCCCTGCCCTTCTTCCTGTTTCTGTTTCTTCTCCGGCACCGGAGCATTGACTATCGCAGCAAAGTCAAAAGTTTTACCTACGCAGGGATTCTCATCGGCTGTATCCTTCTGTCACTGCTGAATTTTTCCCTGGGCGGTGTTTTCGTGCGGTATCTTTGCGACATCACCCTGCCGCTGGCACTTCTTACCCTTCTTCTGGTGCTGGAATACGAATGCCGCCTGACAGGGGGGCTTTTTGCCCGCCGGGTCATCCTGCTCGTCTTCGGAATCACCATTTTCATCAGTACCATGCTGATTTTCAGCAATGAAAACTGCATGCTTTTAAATTACGCTCCCGAGTATTATCTGCGTATTATGGATCTGTTCTGTCTCTGATTCCACGAGCCTGCTTCATAAAGAAAAGAACTGTCCTCCACCGGCAGCTGCCGGGAATTATCGGTTTACAAAGTGCTTTTCCTCCTCCTGATTCAAAAATGCACGCATTCCTATCTCTTTGTCCCTGGTGGAATTACAGAGGCTGAATGCCTGCTGCTCGAATGCAAGGCCGGTATGCATATCCGTATCCAGGCCGATGTCCACACATCTTTTTATTTCCTGCACTGCAATCGGTGCATTCCGACAGATCAAAGAAGCCATGTCTGCCGCTTCATCCATCAGAGCATCGAAAGCGAAGACACTGTTTATCAGCCGCTTTTTACACGCTTCCTGCGCGCTGACTCTTCTGCCGTCTTCCAGAACCAGACCGGCCGTTTCTCCTGCGATCCGGATATCGCATGCCATGACGAGAGCCCGCCCTTCACCGGATATTTCCCCGCTTACCGCTGCGATGACAGGAACCCGAAGCTGCCTCACCCGGTCAGCAGCGGTCTCTTCCATTTCCCGTCTTTCAGCCGGCACACATTCAACCGTAACAGGTGAAAAATAAGGCTCGGTCCACTTTTGGGAATTCCAGGCCATGTCCGTTACGATCAACGCATAAATATCCCTGTCCTTATCCACCGCTTCTGCGGCTGCCCGGATTTCAGCCTCCGGCCAGCCGACTTCTTCCGTATCCTTCCCGCCATTCAGAGTCTTCACCGCAAGAACTCCGATATGATCTTTTTTTCCGTATAATACTCTGTTCATCATCCAGCTCCTCCTGATAGACAAAAGCCTTCTCACCGATCAGGCCTTTTCTGTCTGATACTACAATTATAAAACAGCTTTTTCCTGCTGTCCATCTTCCAGCGCTTTCAGAAGTTTCGGAAGTACATTCATAGGCTTGTCATAGATGCGATAGTCCGCCTGCCGGTCAGCGAAATGCTCGTGCTCATTAATCAGTACCAGACGATTTCCCTTATAATAATGGATGAATTTCTCTGAAAGGAAGGTTTTCAGATTGCAGCCAAGGACAAGCAGCATATCCGCCTTCTCAATTTCAACCGCAGCCCGGGTAATGTCCTCATTGTGCATCATTTCGCCGAGAAGGAGTACTCCTGGCCGGATTGCCACCCCGCAGTCCGCACATAGAGGAACCGTTTTCGGACTGTTCTTCACATAATCCAGAGAATACTTTCTTCCGCACCTTGGGCAGCGGTTATCCTCCACGCATCCGTGAAGATAGACTACATTTCTGCAGCCGGCTTTTCCGGGCAGGCCGTAAATTCCTCTGGTAATCGTACATTTTAACTTTCCCATATGTTCCAGCATGGCAAGCACACGATAGGAAACACCCGGTTCCCCGTCATATAAGACATCTTCCTTGTAATACCGGTAAAACAGCTCCTTCTTGGTGGCATAACAGACATCCGTGTACAGCTCCTCCGGAGAATACCCATATTTCATCTCGATATCGTACGCTTTATACTGATCTCTGTAATTGGGATAGCCGCTTTCATTTACAAGCTCCAGTCCCGCAAGGCATACGATATAGCTGCTTTCCTCAATCAGCTCCTTCAGTTTCTCTACTGTCATCTTCTACACCTCTTCGTTCCCCGGCTTCTGACCGCCGCTCCATTGCACAACAACCACATGAAAACTGATCGGGTAAACAAAACACCCGGACAATACAGCTTTGTATTATCCGGGTGTCTATTCTTTTATCTCTGATCGGAATTTATTCTGCCACTATTTCTCCGGTATGTCAACTACATTTTTACAGGATCTTCGGAAGAACATTCATAGGGCTTTCATTCACCACATAGTCCGCGATCCGGTCTGAGAAATGCGGGTACAGGTTAATCACCACCAGCTCAGAGCCATTATAATACTGAATCAGCTTTTCCACCAGATCAGACTTCAGATTCGTCCCCAGTACAAGAAGCACATCTGCTTCGCTGATCTTCTGCGCTGCCTTTGTCATCAGCCCATTGTCGATCATCTCCCCGTTCAGCACAATCTCCGGCCGTACCTTTCCGGCACATACCTCACAGGAAGGGATTCCCTTCTTCTTAAGTACATATTCCATGGGATAGCGTCTTCCGCACTTTTCACACCGGTTGCTCCGCACGCTTCCTCTCAGCTCGATCACAGTTCTGCATCCTGCAGAGGTCGCCGGACCGTAAATACTCCGCGTAATGATCGACTTCACCTTTCCCCTGCGTTCCAGCTCCGCCAGCGCATCAAAGGTTGGGCTCGGCCTCATCTCCGGATGAAGCACCTCCTGCCGGTAGTACCGGAAAAACAGCTCCGGTCTTGTGGACAGCATGACCGTACTGAACAGTTCCTCCGGAGAGTATCCGTACCGATCTTCTATATCATAAGCGCTCTCCTGTTCTCTTACGTAAGGATATCCGCATTCCTCCACAAGAGGTGAGCCGGCCAGACACACAATATTATCCGCTCGATCAATGATGGCTTTCAATCTTTCATACATCAGCAAAACCTCCCCCGCGGCCTGCGCTGCCGCCTTCTCATACTATATTTTTATTTTATCACGAGCGCATGCAAAGTCAACAAATTAATTCCGTATTCGACATTTTTTTTGTGCATAATGTCCATTAACCGTGTTCTCTTCTCAACGAAGGCATTGTCACAGAGCACCGGAGTGTTCTCCAGTAAAACGGGCGAGCCCGATTCCGGCCCCCACAACATAAATATCTCTCATGGAATCCCGCACCAGTACCTCCAGCTGCCGGTCATCCATTTTTACCGCCCCCACCTGAGCCATGATAGAGTTCATGGCAATGGAAGACATTTCTTTTGCAAATCGGCGAAGCTCCTGTCCGGCCAGGCTCTCAAACTCCAGTCCCAGAAGGGTACATGCATATTCATCCATACAGGCAAAGCCCTTTGGCTCAAACAGTCCTCTGGAAATCCCCTCGGCCGAAAAATCCTTCCACCGGTTTCTCCAGAGTCCTGCAACCCCTGCCCCTCCGTAAAAGCAGCAAACAGCAGCAGCCTTTACCGCTTCCAGTGTATAACTTTTCTTTCCGGTCAGGCGGATAAAGCATTCCGGAATAAATACATCTGCCGCCTTCGTGATCTCCGGCACGAACGGAAGCCGATCTCCGATATAATGCCGTTCTGCTGCTTTGCGCATCATTCTCATAAGAAGCCGGTTATTTTCCTCCTGCTTCCTCTCTTCCTTTTCTCTCTGCTTCGCAGCTGCCATCAGCCGATGAAGCTCCGCCTTCAATCCATGACAGGGATCATAATCATAGTATTCCAGCACATCGTCCGCTGCTGTCAGGGCATCCTCCAGGCGACCGAGATTTTTCAATGCCACGGCCCTGCCGTAAAGAGCCTCACCAAAGCGCTCATCAATATCCAGCGCCTCCTCATAGGCCTCCAATGCCCGGACATGATTCCCCCGGAAGGTACTGGCGTTGCCCAGTTCCAGCCAGGCATCCGCATAATCCGGCTCCATGCTGACCGCCTCCTCATACAGCTCTGCCGCAGAGTCATAGGCCTGCACCCGCATCATAATATCGCCCCTCAGCTTCACGGAGAAGCAGCAGCTGTCGCAGTCTTTGGGACACTTTTTCTTATTCTTATATTTACACCGGAGATGTTTCTTCTCATCCAGTCCAAGCTCTTTGCTTTTTTTCGGTTCCTTTTTTTTCAGGAATGCAAACATACGCTTTTCATCCCCCGCTCATTTATTGTATGACAACGCCTTTAACGTCAGTCGTTCCTTCCTTTTTCTTCCTTCGGCCGCTTCAGGCTCTCCTGCTTTTCCTCGCTGATCCCACGCAGCTTCAGTGCATAGACGATGATCTTCTTCACCAGGTCGTAAATCACCGCAAACAGCGGAACTCCGATAATCATACCTGCAATTCCGAACAGTCCGCCAAAAAAGGTGATGGAAAACAATACCCAGAAGCTGGAAAGTCCGGTGGTATTTCCCAGAATCTTCGGCCCCAGAATATTTCCGTCAAACTGCTGCAGAATCAGAACAAAAATCAGGAAATACAGCATCTGCGCCGGGCTTTCCATCAGCATAAGAAGCGCCGACGGGACCGCTCCGAAAAACGGGCCGAAGAAAGGAATGATATTGGTCACACCGATGATCGTGCTCACGAGTACGGCATAGGGCCAGTTCAGGAAGCTCATGACAATAAAGCACAGGATGCCGATGATCAGGGAATCGATGAGCTTACCGTTGATAAAGCCCTCAAACATATCATCCACAATATGCATTTCCTCCCGGATGCGCAGGGACCATTTTTCTCCGAAAATCCCCAACAGCAGCAGACGGCACTGATACAGAAGCTTTTCCCTGCAGCTCAGAAGATATACACAGACTACCAGACCGATCAGTATATTCTTGGCTGCGATCACAATATTCCACACCTGAGTAGACACTCCTGCAATAACCGTCTGAATATTCGGCATCACACTGTTCTCCAGCCAGTCCTGCAGATTTGTAATCAGCATGCCGGTCACACTTTCAATCAGGCTCTTCAGCTGTTCGTTGTCCCGGGCCAGCTCCTCCAGCCACTGGGAAGCCCTGTTGATATTGGCAGGAAGAACCTGAAGAATAGAGCCGATGCTCGTCACGATCTGCGGGATCACCAGGGCAATAAAGGTATAAATAATCACCAGAAATAATGCCATGCTGATCACAATTCCTCCCCCGCGGATCAGCGGGTCCTTCCGTTTCAAATCCGGTGCAAAACGATCCAGAATGCTTCGGATCCGAACCTCAAACCAGCAGCACGACGGTTTCAGCAGATACGCGAACACACCGCCGTACAGAAACGGCTTCAGCACCTCCACGATCCTGGAGACCCCCGATTTTATTTCACCAAAACGAAAAAATATAAAAAAAATGAGTACCACCGCAATCAGTACCCCTGCCCGGACAGCTGCAGGATACAGATACTTTTCCCTCGTCTCTTTTTTCATCGTTTTCCCTTTCTCTTTCTGTGATTTTTCTTTAACAGGGAGCCAAGGATCTCCACTCCTCCCAGCAGTCCCGGAAGTATATAGGTGACAAAACGGTACACCAGCGCACAGGACAGCAGTCTCGCATCCGATGCCAGCCCCCGGAACAGCAGAAGAAATGCAAATTCCGTGGAACCAATGCCTGCAGGTGCAGGCAGTACCCCGGCGACAGCCGTCACAAAAGCCATCACTGCTACCGTATCCGCCGCTCCCAGCCAGATCCCGTCCCGCAGAAGAACCCATGGGATCAGATACCAGCACAGAAATTTTCCGATATTCAAAATCACCAGCTCCGCCACAGTCCTTCGGTCCTTCAGCACCATGGCAGAAAATGTCCGAAGCCCCAGAAGCTGCTCTTCCAGAGCGTCAATCGCCTCTGTATGAGCCCGCTTCCTGTCCATGCGTCTCAGCAGACGAATCAGTGTCCCATGCAGACGCCCTCCAAAGCATAAAAACAGAAGGACACCTGCAATTGCGACGATCAGGCAAAGGCTGAGCAGCAGATATCCGAAGTATTCCCGGTACAGGTTCCCAAGGCTGTTAAAACGCAGGATCAGGCACAAAACACAGACAAGCGCAATCACCAGCTTGTGTATCATATACAGGATTGCAGATATCCCGGTTCCCGTGGCCGCGGGGATCCCCCGCTTTGCAAGGTAAACAGCCGTTGCCGCCGCAGGAGCACTGCCAAAGGTTGCCACCCGGAAAAAAGAGGTATACAGCATTCCGGCAAAGCCTTCCCACTGGGTAAACCCTGGGTCCTTCAGCCGCACCACCGCTGTCAGATTTCTGCCCTCCGCAAGCTGGTATCCCATGGATAAAAGGAGAATCGTCACGGCGGCCGCAGGAGAAATATGCCTCATCTCCCCCAGCGCTTCCGCCAGCTCCTCACGAAATAAGTATACCACTAAAACAAGTATTCCTGCAAAAATTATTGTCTTTTTATCTGCTTTTTTCTTCAATCCGCTTCACCTCTGAAAAAAATCCCCCTCAGACGCTAAAAGCAGACGCCATGCATTTTCTGACAAAATACATGGCGTTTTCCTTTACCGGCAGCTTACAGCTCCGGTTTATCATCAATCATATCGTATACCGAATGGGTAAGCAGAAATTCATACGCTTCGGTCAGCTCATCCACGGAAATATCCTCATCTCCCATCAGCAGCCAGGCCTTAACGGAGGTCAGAAGGCCCAGCGTATAGTAATGGGAAAGCGTATCCACATTCAGTACCCGGTTTTTCGGAAGCTTTTTTATTCCTCTCTGCTCAATGCTTTTTCGAAACAGCTCATAAAAATGACGTCCCATCACCTCTTCCAGGCAATTCTGCCCGGTAACCTGCAGAAGCTTGGAATAAAATTGCCGGTTCCTGTGAATTCCCGTAAAAAGGAATTTGATCGCCTCCTGCACCATCCCGTGGTCCAAAAGGCTTTCCACCTCCCGGATGATATTCTCACAGAAAATCCATTCCACCAGATCATATTTATCCTGAAAATGATTGTAAAAGGTCGGCCGGATCAGACCTGCCTGATCTGTAATCATACGAATCGTGATTTTCTCAAACGGATGCTTCTCCATCAGGACCTCGAAGCTCTCTGCAATTAACTTTTTTGTCAGATTTCTTTTCTGTTCCATAACTCCTTAATCCCCATTTTCATGTCTGCTGTGCATCCTTATTTTATCATAAAATTCTCTGTTCGTCATTTTTTCTTATAATTTTCATAACGGGGCTTTTTGTGCTCCTTAGAATCCCACAGCTCCTTTGCCTTGCTCTCCCAGTTTTTCGCATACTCTTCACATTTTTTGCACAGATGCTCTACGCTTTCCGGCGACTTAAGATCCGTGGACTTTGCCCCGCTCTCCTTCACCATTCGCTGAAGAATCTCGGGATTTTCCAGCATCGGGCACGGACGCAGATGATTTCCGTTAAACGGCTGATTATCACGATAAGCAATAAACAGCGGCTGCTTTAATGCCTCCAGAAGGCTGACCTCATGAATATTGGCCCCTGAGTAATGAATGAATACACAGGGCTCCACATCTCCGTTGGCATTGA
Organism: Lachnospiraceae bacterium; assembly: GCA_022763925.1. GTDB lineage: Bacteria > Bacillota > Clostridia > Lachnospirales > Lachnospiraceae > JAGTTR01. The sequence continues at coordinate 2,090 of JALERW010000149.1, read as the reverse complement.
TATGACAGTAATTCCGGCCGCCGGCGATGCAGCCTCCCACGAATTCTCCGTCATTCTGGAAATCCATGGCATAAATCTGCTTTCCTCCTTCTGCTCCCCGGATCTGGCGCACCCTGTGATACATATATTCTCTCTGCTCCTTCGTCGGAAGCAGGTCCACTGCGGCATCATTTCCCACCGGCATGTAATGGAAATACCAGGTAAAGCGGCAGCCCTTCTCAATAATCATATCCAGAAACTCATCCGAGGTTACCGTCTCAATATTCTTGCTTGTGTAACAGATCGAGGTACCGAAAATCTGTCCGGAAACCTTCAGAAGATCCATGGCGTTCATTACCTTCTCAAAGACTCCCTCTCCCCTGCGAAGGTCATTGACCTCCTCAAAGCCCTCCAGGCTGATGGACAGCGAAAGATTGCCTACCCGCTGCATCTCCTTACAGAGCTCTTCATCTACCAGTGTTCCATTGGTAAAGGCATGGAATTCACAGTCATTATGCTTCTCGCACAGACGGATAATATCCGCTTTGCGCACCAGCGGCTCTCCTCCGGTATACATATAGAAATAAATTCCCAGCTCTTTTCCCTGTGTAATGATACGGTCCATATCCTCAAAGCTTAAATTCAGCTTATGCCCATACTCTGCCGCCCAGCAGCCGGTACAGTGCAGGTTGCAGGCACTGGTGGGATCCATCAGAATCAGCCAGGGGATATTGCACTGATGAACCTCCCTCATCTGCCGGATCATTTTTGTCCCATGGAAAGCAGCCTCAAATCCAAGATTCAGCGCCGTCATCTTTGCCACATTCGGATGCACCTCATCCAAGGCACGGTTAATATACTGCATCCATTTATTCTGCGGATCCCGGATCATCTTTCTTGCGCTCTCATAAACGCTTTTATCATACGTGTCCCCCAGAAATTTCTCTGAAAGGTCCACGATCTGAAGAAGCCCTTTCTCCCGGTCTTTATTGATATGCTTTAAGGTCTGATCGACCGCAACTTCAAAAGCCGCCCTCGTCGCTTTGTGTGTTAATGTACTCATTCTTTTATCCTCCCTATCGTATATTTTCCTTATTATATGCTTCTAAAGCTCTTTTCAGGCGCATATGCCCGATTTATAAGAGCATATACCGGATAATGACATCTATTCCCGACACCATCAGTATGACCCCTCCGGTTCCGTAAGCCTTCGTTTTCTGCTCATAACCCAGCCGGTATCCTGTATACACACCCAGTACCACAAACAAAAGTGTCACAAGCTCAAGCACCAGCCCTACTGCCAGAATCTCGGAATCCAGAAAGCCAAATCCGATGCCGGCGAAAAAGGCATCCAGGCTGGTTGCCATTGCCGCCGCACAGGTACTTCGGTAATTCACCACAGAGCGTGTTTCAAAGACCGGCTCATTCTTCCAGGCTTTATACAGCATATACGTACCCAGTGCCATGAAAATCACAACCGATAGTCCATCCCAGACCTTCTGCAGCCCATTGGATGAATTCTGAAACGGCGGAATCAGGGTGATCAGGTTCCCGACCAGCACGGCTGCCAGCTGCCAGCCGCAAAAAATCAGTCCCATACAAATCAGCTTTTTCTTCTCCACCCGGACCAACATCGCGCCCTCGCAGATCATTACCGCAAAGACATCAAAAGAAAGCCCAACAGAGATGACAAGTATTTCTGCCAGATTCATCTGACTCTCCTTTCCTGCCGGCGGAGCCTTTCCTACTCTCATGCTTCACCGGCCATTTTCAGTTTTGAATGTAACCTTTTTCAGCAAAAAAATCGACGGACAGAATCCCCTCCTTTGTTCTGTTTCGGTTACATTTCCATTGTTTTGTAGTCTTTTTCCGTACAAAAAAAGAGGACTGTCCCCAATCTTTTCAAATTGAGGACTGTCCTCCTGAAAGCCATTTTACTGAAAGACCTGCCCCGCGCCTACGATCCGCCGTTCATCGGGAAATATCGGGCTCCGCCAATGTCTCCGGGTCAAGAATCACATCCAGCTCTTCCCTCGTCAGCAGATGCTCTGTCAGAGCAAGCTCCTTTACGCTTTTTTTCGTGGCCAATGCCTTTTTGGCGATTTCCGCAG
>JALERW010000144.1 GCA_022763925.1 Lachnospiraceae bacterium | reverse complement strand
ATGCGCGGAGTTATTTATGCGAGGTATTCAGAGGGCCCCAGGCAGACGGATCAGTCCATCGAGGGGCAGGTGGCGGACTGCACAGAGTACGCCAAAAGAGAAGGCATTGATATCATAGAAATATATGCGGACAGGCACGTGTCCGGGAGGAGTGTGGAAGGCCGGAACGAATTCCAGCGGATGCTGTCAGACGCAGAACGCGGGTTGTTTGACTGTGTGATTACCCGGAAGATTGACCGCTTTGGCCGGGATCGGCAGGACATCGCCCTGTGCAAGATGCGGCTGCGGAAGGCTGGCGTTCGGCTGATGTATGCAAAGGAGAGCGTGCCGGAAGGTCCGGAGGGGATCATCCTGGAGAGCGTTCTGGAGGGGCTGGCTGAGTATTACTCTGCCGACCTGAGGCAGAAGGTTGTGAGAGGCAGACGGGAGACGGCAAAGAAGGGGCAATATTGTGGTGCACCTCTTCCGATCGGATATAAGATAGACAAAGACAGGCACGTCGTCGTTGATGAGAAGGAAGCCGAAGCCGTCCGGGAAGCGTTCCGGATGCACATCGCAGGGGCCGGGATAAAGGAGCTGCAGGAAATGTTCCGGAAGCGTGGCGTCACCAGCCTGCACGGTAAGACAATCGGGTCGTCAGTCCTTTATAGGATGCTGCGGAACCGTAAGTATCTGGGAGAATTCGTTGTCGAGGGTGTGCCTCTGACAGTAGAGCCGATCATTGATGAGGCTACGTTCGAAGAGGCAGCCAAGCATTTCAAAACGAGCCGTAACAACGCGGCGGGGAGGGCAAAAGTGAACTATCTTTTGAGCTGTAAGTGCTATTGCGGTTACTGTGGTGCTTTGCTGAATGGAGAGGCCGGCACCAGCAAGACGGGAAAGGTATATCATTATTATAAGTGCGGAGACAAGAAGAGGGGAATTCAGTGTGAGATGAAAGCGATCCGGCAGGAGCAGCTGGAGGACGCTGTCATCGGGTTCACTGTCGAGGATATGTTGACAGCTGAGATGATCGAGACTCTGGTGGATAGGATCATGGAGATCCAGGAGAAAGAGCAGGAGAACGACCCTGTGGAGATCCTTCGGAAGCAGCTGGCATCCAACAAAAAGAGGCAGCAGCACCTGCTGGACGCCATCGAGGAGAGTGGTGCCCGCGGCCTTGCATCCCGGCTGTCCGCCCTGGAGCAGGAGGCAGAGGAGCTTACGCTGGAGATCCAGAAAGCGGACATAAAAAGGCCCCGGCTCACACGTGAAGTGGTCGAGGCGTGGCTTCGATCCTTCCGCGCCGGTGACGTGCTGGACGATGACTTCCGGCGGCGCCTGGTGGACACCTTCATCGCCCGCGTAGACGTGAGAAACGACGAAGCGCTGATCTTCTACAACGTGCGAGAAAAAGGGCCGCACGCAAAAGTTCGCGTACAGCCCGAATACTGGAGCATACGGGACTTGAACCCGTGACCTCCACACTGCCAGTGTGGCGCGCTCCCAACTGCGCCAATGCCCCAAAAGATGATCTGTCTTATGCCAGTAAATTTATTATATCAGATAGGAGGGGGATTGGCAAGTCCTTCGGTTGACAAGTCCTGTAAACTATTGTATAGTCACTTTAGTAATTAAAATGGATAAAGTGGGGGAAAGTACAATGCCGATTACGGATATACTTGAGCGGAACTGTAAACTCTACGGGGAGGATATCTGCCTGGTGGAGATTAATCCGGAGGTCAAGGAGAAACGAAGGGTTACCTGGAAGGAATATGAACTCATGGAGCCCAATCCGGTGGAGCACTACCGCAGGGAGATCACCTGGAACGTATTTAATGAGAAAGCCAATCGTCTGGCCAATCTGCTTTTGTCGAGGGGGATCAAAAAAGGAGATAAGGTGGCAATTCTTCTGATGAACTGTCTGGAGTGGCTGCCGATTTATTTTGGAATTCTGAAGACCGGCGCCATTGCCGTGCCTTTCAATTTCCGATACTCTTCGGATGAGATCGAATACTGTGCGAATCTTGCCGAGGTGGATGTGATTTTATTCGGTCCGGAATTTATCGGCCGGATGGAGGAAATTGCGGATTCCATCGGCAGAAACCGTCTGTTATTTTATGTGGGAGGCAACTGCCCGAGCTTTGCAGAGGATTACAGCTCCCTGACGGCAAACTGTTCCAGCCAGTGTCCGTTGATCCGGATATCGGACAGTGATGATGCAGCTATTTATTTTTCTTCGGGAACAACAGGTTTTCCGAAAGCAATTTTACATAACCATACAAGCCTGATGCATGCATGCAAAGTGGAGCAGAATCATCATGGACAGACAAAGGATGATGTGTTCCTGTGCATTCCTCCGCTGTATCATACCGGGGCAAAAATGCACTGGTTCGGAAGTTTCCTGGAGGGCGGTAAAGCCGTGCTTCTTAAGGGGACCAGACCGGAATATATTCTGGATGCCGTTTCCAGAGAGAAGTGTACGATCGTATGGCTTCTTGTTCCGTGGGCACAGGATATTCTGGATGCCCTGGACCGGGGAGAGCTGAAGCTGTCGGATTATGAACTGTCCCAGTGGAGACTGATGCATATCGGGGCACAGCCTGTACCGCCGAGCCTGATTGCGCGATGGAAGAAATATTTCCCGAATCATCAGTATGATACCAATTATGGACTCAGTGAATCCATCGGACCCGGCTGTGTGCATCTCGGGGTGGAAAATATCCATAAGGTAGGCGCTATCGGTATTCCGGGCTATGGCTGGAAGACAAAGATTGTAAATGAAGACGGGACTGAAGTAAAGCAGGGCGATGTGGGTGAATTGTGCGTGAACGGTCCCGGGGTGATGACCTGCTATTACCATAATCCCAAAGCAACGGAAGAGGTTCTGAAGGACGGCTGGCTCTATACGGGAGATATGGCAAAGCAGGATGAGGATGGATTTATATATCTGGTTGACCGTAAGAAGGATGTGATTATAAGCGGCGGTGAGAATATTTATCCGGTGCAGATAGAGGATTTCCTCAGGGGAAATGATAAGATCCGTGATGTGGCGGTTATTGGACTGCCGGATAAACGGCTGGGAGAAATTTCTGCTGCAATCGTGGAATTAAAGCCGGAATGTATATGTACGGAAGATGAAATCAATGAATACTGCAGGCAGCTTCCCCGTTATAAGAGGCCGAAAAAGATCATTTTCGCAGAAGTGCCGCGCAATGCTACCGGAAAAATTGAAAAACCGAAGCTTCGTGAAATTTACTGCGGTGAGAATCTTATTGAAGCTCAGACTCGCGGATAATAAGGCTGATAGATGGGCAGTTCCCGGAACAGGAAAAAGGGGAACTGCCCATTTTTCAGGGAAATCATAACCCCTCCTCTTTTTTCGCCGGAAGGTTTGTGGTATGATAGAAAACAAAAAGTGAAAAAGAGGAAGAAAGAGGATTAAAAAATGGCAGTAGAGACTTTGACAGAGAATCCGAAGGAACGTTTCTCCTGGAAATCCGGGATAGCGGCAGTGTTCTGCTGCCTGCTGTGGGGAAGTGCCTTTCCGGGAATTAAGATCGGATATCGGCTGTTTGCTGTAGCATCAGAGGATATAGGTACTCAGATCCTGTTTGCAGGTTTCCGGTTTGCCCTTGCGGGAGTGCTGGTGCTGATTTTCGGCAGTTTTAAGGAGCGTCGGTTTCTTCGCGTAAAGAGAGAAAATGTAAGAAAGGTACTGATATTGGGACTGTTTCAGACGGTCCTTCAGTACATGCTGTTTTATATTGGACTGGCGCATGCATCTGGGGTAAAGGCTTCTATTATAGAAGGGGCAAATGTTTTCATGGCGATTCTTACAGCAAGTCTCGTCTTCCGTATGGAAAAACTGAATTTAAAAAAGGCAGCAGGCTGTCTGGTCGGCTTTTTGGGAGTTATTCTGGTTAATGTAGGGGGCAATGGGCTGGATGCACAGATGAGCTTTTTGGGAGAGGGACTGGTGCTTCTGTCAACGGTGGCCTATGCGATATCGTCCGTCCTGATTAAACGCTATTCCCAGGATGAGAATCCGGTGGCTCTGAGTGGATGGCAGTTTCTGTCAGGAGGACTGTTTCTTATAGTCTGCGGTTTGCTGGCAGGCGGGAAACTTCGGCCGGAATCGACTGGGGCAGGAGGAATTTTGCTTTATCTTGCGTTTGTTTCTGCTGCCGCATATACCATCTGGGGAATTTTGCTGAAAAGCTGCCCGGTATCGCAGGTGTCCATATTTGGTTTTATGACACCGGTATTTGGAGTGCTGTTGTCTGCCGTTTTTCTTAAGGAGCAGGATCAGGCATTCGGAGTAAAGGGAATGGCGGCACTGGCACTGGTATGTATCGGTATTTTTATGGTAAATAAAAACACTGCTGATTATAGGATAGAGGAGTGAAGCCTATGAAAAAGCCAGCATCCTATGAATGGAATGGAATTGTTAAACTGGCTGTATTATTTTTCTGCGGAATCGCAGGCTATTATCTGTTTATGCTTCTAAACAGGCTTCTGGGAGGAAGCTATGGGACCTATCCCTGTATTCTGACCTTGGCGCTTATTGCAGGAATTGCCGCAGGACTCAGTCTGCGGGGAGCCTTAACAGAGCCTTCGGCTGTTTTTCTGATTTTTGTATCTGCGATGGCGCTGAGGATTGATTATATTTATTATACAAGCTGCTACATGCGTCAGCAGGATACTTTGATATTTGATTATCCGATGGGACATCTGGGATATATCGGATATCTCTATTACAACCATCATCTGCCGGATTTTGATACCCGGACAGCCTGGAGCTTTTCTCATCCTCCGCTGCATCATATCATCAGTGCCGTGTGGGTAAAAATAAATACGAAGCTGGGGCTTGATCTGGAGCTGGCGATTGAAAATATACAGCTTCTGACCCTTTTTTATTCCATGGGAATTCTGCTGTTCCTTTATCTGCTTCTTAAGGAATTGAATGTAAAGGGACTGGCTCTGTATGCGGTGCTGCTGATCCTGGCGTTCCATCCGACGTTTATTTTTCTTTCCGGAAGTGTAAATAATGATGTTCTGTCTATTTTTTTCATGACAGGAGCACTCTTATATACCGTTCGCTGGTATAGAGACAGCAGTATGAAAAATATATTAATTCTGGCAGTGATGATCGGGTGTGCAATGATGTCCAAGGTGTCTGCCGGGCTGATTGCACCTGCTGTGGGAGTGGTATTCCTGATCCGTCTTTGGAAAGATCGAAACTGCTGGAAACGGTATTTTTGTGAGTTTGCGGCATTTGGAGCGCTGGTGTTTCCTTTGGGGCTGTGGTCTCCGCTGAGAAATAATCTGCTGTTTGGAGTGCCGTTCAATTATGCGGAAAAGCTGAAACTTACAGATCCTCAGTATATTGGAGATATTCCTTTGCTGAAGCGATTTACGGATTTCTCCGCTTATCAGTTTTGTAATCTGGATATTCAGTTTCCTGAGGCAGGAACCTATCGGGAATTTAACCTTTTCATCGGACTTTTGAAAACCGCCGTGTTCGGGCAGTCCGATTTTTACCATGCGACCGACGCACTGACGGCCTCCGGCACGCTGCTTTTCTGGCTGAATGTGGTTCTGGTGGCGGTCTGCGCAGCTGCGCTTCTTTTGGGCATAACAAAATACCGAAAAGAGTATACAGTGGAAAAGGTGTTCTTTATGCTGATGTTGGTGACGTTTATGGTCTCCTATTTTCAGTTCTGTATACAGTATCCGCATATCTGCACTATGAATGTGAGATATA
>JALERW010000118.1 GCA_022763925.1 Lachnospiraceae bacterium | reverse complement strand
GACTCAGGATATGATTCATTATACCGATCAGATCTATCTGGAGTTTGGCGCAGATTCCAGGGTAGAGGGTATCGGACAGACCGAAAAGATTAAACAGATCCGTAAAAATGCGATCCGCGCCGGCCTGAAGCTGGTAGACTGCCCGATTCGTCATCTGGGCACGGAGAAGGCTCAGGAAATATACGGAAAGATTCAGGACTATCTCCAGGAACACGGAGTGGAGATCCTTTTTCAGACGTCCTGTCTGGACCTGAAAATTTCCGACGGTGTCTGCACCGGAGTGGAGGTTGTGGACGAGAAGACCCATGAGCAGACCGTCTATGAGGCGGGCCATGTGGTGGTTGCCGGAGGAAGAAAGGGCGCTGACTGGCTTCAGGATATCTGCCGGCAGCACGGCATCGAGCACGTGCCCGGAACCGTTGATGTGGGCGTACGTGTGGAAGTGCGCAATGAAATTATGGAAGAGGTCAACAGTGTTCTGTATGAGTCCAAGCTGATCGGATATCCGGAGCCCTGGGGAAATAAAGTACGTACCTTCTGCCAGAATCCGGGAGGCTTTGTGAGCCAGGAGAACTATGATAATGATCTGGCACTTGTAAACGGTCATTCCTATAAGGTAAAGAAATCGGACAACACCAATCTGGCGATCCTTTGTTCTCATAATTTCCGGATTCCCTTTGATCAGCCGATCGAGTATGCAAAAAAGATCGGAGAACTGACCAATATGCTGGGTGACGGCCATATTCTTGTTCAGCGGTATGGAGATATTAAGGCGGGAAAGCGTACCTGGCAGGAGGAGCTGGACAGAAGCAATGTCCGTCCGACACTTCCGGATGCGGTGGCCGGCGACATTACCAGCGCCCTCTCTTACCGCACGATGATGAATATCATCGGATTTATTGAAATGGTGGACCAGGTAGTGCCGGGCTTTGCTAGCTATGAGACACTTTTGTATGCACCGGAGATCAAATTCTACAGTAACCGTGTAAAGATGGATGAAAAACTGAATACCAATGTGGCAAATCTTCACTGCCTGGGCGATTCCAGCGGATGGACCAGAGGTCTGATGCAGGCATCGGTGATGGGCGTGCTGATGGGACGTGAACTGGTTTAGAACCTTACAAAAGAAAAGGGTGATCCGGAAGCTGCGGGGAAGCTTCCGGGTCACCCTTTTCTTTTGAACATGCATTATTTTACGAGTCGGGAGATTTCCTTGAATCTTGCATTTCCTGCAATCTGTGTCAGCTCAAACAGGATTGCCTCACAGCTTGTGATGATGGCGCCCTCCTGACGTGCCCGGATAAGAGCAGCGGCTTTGTCGGATGGCTTTCGGGAATCGATACAGTCACAGACAAGCACTACCTGGCAGCCATCCTCCAAAAGGTCAATGACTGTCTGGAGGACACAGACATGGGCTTCGATGCCGCATAAAAGGACTGTTTTCCGGCCGGAAGCGCGTACGGCTTCCCGAATGGCCTCGTCCTGATAGCAGCTGAAGGTAATCTTGTCAAAAATCGGACAATCACCGGCGGCAGAAAGAATTTCGGGAACGGTTTCTCCCAGTCCTTTGGTATATTGCTGAGTGAGGATGATCGGTACCTCGAGAACCGAAAGGCCTCTCAGCAGAATGGATGAATTGTGAATCAATTCACGAATGTTGCTCATGGCCGGGACGAGTCTTGTCTGATAATCCACGGCAATTGCGATGGTATTTTCCGGTTTGATACGCATAAAAGCCTCCTTATAATTTATGACTATTTTTCACAGGAAAGATAACTTTTTTTCCTTGCTTTTCAGAGAATCTGATTAAAATATACCATATTTCGGGCTTTTCGGCAATCTTTGTACAAAAGCATGAAAAATCAGATGCCCAAAACGCATTTTTCTGGCCGTTATTTGAAAAGAGGGGGAAAAATGTTCTGTTGACAGGTTGTAAATGGAAAGGTAAAATTATAGTAACGAGCTAAAAAAGCGTCATACTTTGTTAAGAATAAGACATTACAGGCGAGCTCGTGGGGGGTATGTACAGATGTCTGTATCTTGAAAATTGGCAGATATGTACAATGCACCCGATGAGAAGTGCCTACGGATTCACTTGCAAAACAAAAGAGATTGTGATAAAATTAACACACAGGGCGCGTCGTAGTCTTACACGCTTTTTTAACGCAAAATTAGAAAAAATGGAGGAATTTCAAAATGGCAAAGAAAGTAGTTTTGGCTGGTGCATGCCGTACTGCAATCGGTACAATGGGCGGATGCTTAAGCACCGTTCCCGCTCCGGAGCTGGGAGCAATCGTTATCAAGGAAGCACTGAAGAGAGCAGGAGTGGCTCCCGAGGCAGTTGATCATGTTTACATGGGCTGCGTTATCCAGGCAGGACAGGGACAGAATGTGGCACGTCAGGCAAGCGTTAAGGCAGGCCTTCCGATCGAGGTTCCGGCAGTTACCGTTAACGTTGTATGCGGTTCCGGTCTGAACTGTGTGAATATGGCTGCACAGATGATCCAGGCAGGAGATGCTGACATTGTTGTTGCAGGCGGTATGGAAAACATGTCCAAGGGCCCTTACGCAGTGATGCAGGGACGTTACGGCTACAGAATGAACAATGCTACTTTAGTGGATACCATGGTAAATGATGCACTGTGGGATGCTTTCAATAACTATCATATGATCAAGACCGCTGACAATATCTGCGAAGAGTGGGGACTGACCCGTGAGGAACTGGATGAGTTCGCTCTGGCAAGCCAGCAGAAGGCAGTTGCAGCACAGGAGTCCGGTGCATTTGATGCAGAGATCGTTCCGGTAGAGGTAAAGGGCAAGAAGGGCGCTGTTACCATCGTTAACAAGGATGAGGGACCGAGAGCTTCCACTACCCTTGAGGGACTTGCAAAGCTCCGCCCGATCAACCCCAACGGATTTGTTACAGCAGGTAATGCTTCCGGTATCAACGACGGTGCAGCAGCAATCGTTGTGATGAGCGAAGAGAAGGCAAAAGAACTCGGTGTTAAGCCGATGGCTACATATGTTGCAGGAGCACTGGCTGGCTGCAGACCTGACATCATGGGTATCGGACCGGTTCCGGCTACCAAGAAGGTACTGGCTAAGACCGGCTGGAAGGTAGAAGATCTTGATGTGATTGAGGCGAACGAGGCATTTGCAGCTCAGTCTGTAGCAGTAGGAAAAGAGCTCGGCTTTGATGTAAAGAGACAGCTGAACCCCAATGGCGGAGCTATCGCTCTTGGTCATCCGGTAGGCGCATCCGGCGCTCGTATCCTTGTTACTCTGCTTCATGAGATGGAAGCAAAGGGCGCCAAGAAGGGTCTTGCAACCCTGTGTATCGGCGGCGGCATGGGCTGCGCAACTCTGGTAGAGAGAGAATAATTTTCAAATCATAACAGGATGAACATTGCACCAGGGCCTATCTTCCTTTCAGGGAGACAGGCCAGGGTGTTTTGTGCGTATAATGTTTCAAATGGAAGGGGCAATACAGATGGAATATGTAGTATATGAACAGAACGGGTTTATCGGAACCCTGACGATCAATCGCCCGAAAGCACTGAATGCTTTGAACAAGCAGGTTCTTACCGAGATCAATGAGGCTCTGGATGAGATATGCATGTGCTCTTTAAGATGTCTGATCATTACAGGTGCCGGAGACAAGTCCTTTGTTGCCGGTGCAGATATCGGAGAGATGAGTGTTCTGAACCGCGAGGAAGGAACTGCATGGGGCAAATTTGGCAATGATATTTTCCGCAGACTGGAGACCCTGCCGGTACCTACCATCGCTGCAATCAACGGATTCGCGCTCGGCGGAGGCTGTGAGCTTGCCATGAGCTGTGATATTCGTATCTGCTCCGAGAACGCAGTATTCGGACAGCCGGAGGTTGGTCTGGGCATTACCCCCGGATTTGGCGGAACTCAGAGACTGGCCCGTATTGTTGGAATCGGAAAAGCGAAGGAAATGATTTACACCGCAAGCAACATCAAGGCGGATGAGGCATACCGCATCGGACTTGTAAATAAGGTTGTTCCCCAGGAGGAGCTGATGGCGACTGCACAGAAGATGGCGGCAAAGATTGCTTCTAATGCTCCGGTTGCTGTACGCCTCGCCAAGAAGGCAATCAATGAGGGGCTTCAGGTGGATATGGACAAGGCGATCGTGATCGAAGAGTGTGATTTCGGCGACTGCTTTGCAACCGAGGATCAGAAGGAAGGAATGAAAGCCTTCCTGGAAAAGAGAAAGGAAAAGAATTTCCAGAACAAATAATAGTGTTTTTGGAATGACATTCATAAAAATGCAATAGATTTTTTCAGAAGAATGAAGGAGGAATCGTCATGAAAGTAGGAATTATCGGAGCGGGAACCATGGGTTCTGGTATCGCTCAGGCATTTGTGCAGTGTGAGGGATATGAAGTAGCATTATGCGATATCACCGAGGAGTTTGCTGCGGGCGGAAAGGCAAAGATCGAAAAGGCACTTAGCAAGCTGGTTGCAAAGGGGAAGAAGACCCAGGAAGAGGTTGATGCAATTCTTGCAAAGATTACTACCGGTTTAAAAGAGAACATCGCTGCAGACTGTGATCTGGTGATTGAGGCAGCTATTGAGAATATGGAGATCAAGAAGAAAACCTTCAGAGAGCTGGATGCTATCTGTAAGCCCGAGGCAATTTTTGCAACCAATACCTCCTCTCTCTCCATTACCGAGATCGATAAGGGAATCGGCCGTCCGGTTATCGGAATGCATTTCTTTAATCCTGCACCGGTTATGAAGCTGGTAGAGGTTATCCCGGGAATCAACACCCCGCAGGAGACGATTGACAAGGTGATCGAGATTTCTGAAGCAATCGGCAAGACTCCGGTAGAGGTAAAAGAGGGCGCAGGCTTTGTTGTTAACCGTATCCTGATCCCGATGATCAACGAGGCAGTAGGTATCTATGCAGAGGGCCTTGCATCGGTAGAAGGTATTGATACCGCTATGAAGCTTGGAGCAAACCATCCGATGGGACCGCTTGCTCTCGGTGATCTGGTAGGCCTGGATGTATGCCTGGCAATTATGGAAGTTCTCTACAGTGAGACCGGTGATCCGAAGTACCGTCCTCATCCGCTGATGAAGAAGATGGTTCGCGGCGGACTGCTCGGAAGAAAGACAGGAAAAGGCTTCTACGATTACAGCAAATAAATGACATGGCAGCAATCCCGGCATACCGGCAGAAAGTATGCCGGGAATACTTAGTTCCGGTTTGTCAAAGTATTGACAAAATTGGCGAATTCTACTATTATGAGTAGTAATCAGGCGGTTATTTGCAGACCGTTCTGTTAACATTTTTTAAAATGGAGGAGTAAAAATGGATTTCGTATTAAGCAAAGAGCACGAAATGGCGAGAACTCTGTTCAGAGATTTCGCACAGGCAGAAGTGAAGCCTCTGGCACAGGAGGTAGATGAGACAGAGCATTTCCCTTGGGACACTGTAAGAAAGATGCAGAAATTAGGTTTCATGGGAATTCCGATGCCGAAGGAGTACGGCGGACAGGGCTGCGACACCCTTACATATGCTATGTGTGTAGAAGAGCTGTCCAAGGTATGCGGAACCACCGGTGTAATCGTATCCGCTCATACATCCCTTTGCTGTGAG
>JALERW010000117.1 GCA_022763925.1 Lachnospiraceae bacterium | reverse complement strand
ATACCAGCGAACTCATTCTCACCAGCCATGAAGATTCTGTCGTTCGGAACGAATACGTTATCGAATACAACCAGAGCCTCAACGCCACCGAACTCGGAGTTACCTGTATCCATCGGAGCGCCCTCAAGTTTTCTTGTATCGCAGGACTGACGGCCGATGATCATTGTGATGCCCTCAGCATCTGTCGGTACTGCGAAGGATACTGCGTAATCCTTGTCATCAGGACCCATAGCGATGGTAGGCATTACGATAACTTCCTGAGAGTTGATGATACCGGTCTGGTGAGCTTTTGCGCCTTTTACAACGATACCGTCTGCTCTTCTCTCAACGATATGCAGATACAGATCAGGATCAGCCTGAGCGTGCGGAGCAAGTCCTCTGTCACCCTTAGGGTCTGTCATAGCACCGTCAACGGTTAAGTCAGCATCCTGAACATATTTAACGAACTTCTTGAAGTTCTCATGATAATGTGTGCCATACTTCTTGTCGATTTCATAAGTTGTGGACCACTCAGCGTTGAAAGCATCCATACCTACACATCTCTGGAAGCAAGCAGCTGTCTTCTGTCCGCAAAGTCTCTGCATTTTAACTTTCTTTACAAGATCGTCTGCGTTTCTGTGGATGTTGGTGAAACGGTTAACTTTTCTTCCATCCTCAAGAGTAACAGTCATCAGATCCTCGTACTCGGGCATCTGAGCTAAATCATATGTAGCCTTAACGGAATTTAAAGAGGGACGTAAGATCGGGTTATCAACCACGTTCTCAACCTTCTCACCGAACATGTAAACGTTCAGTTTCATTTTACGCATGCTTTCTACATACTGTTCGCCTGTCATTAAAGCCATAATTCTCATCCTTCCTTTTCTTTTAGAATATTTTGGATTTTTAGTAAAGGTAAACATATTACCCTTTCTAATTCTATTATAGAGCAAATCGCGTGCCAAAGTTGTTTAACATGCTAAAAGCTTTATATTTGGGGACATACAGATTTTATTGAATTTGTATAAATGAAACAGATGGACGCATGTTGCAAAAATGAATTGCACAAATGCAACAAACGAAAATATAGCCTATTTTTCCATATTGGACAGATACTTTTTCCTCTTCCGGACAAAGGTAGAAGGGTCCATTCCGAGGCTTTGTGCGGCATCCCGGACATTGCCGTATTTCTCGTATGCGAGGCTTATGTATTCCAACTCAATCTGTTCAATCATTTTTTTCAGGTTCGTTGTCTCGGTAGGAAGCTTCGTGTGCACCACCGGTTTCTTCTCAGACTGTATAAAAGGAAGATCCTCGGAGGTGATGTGATCGTCATTGCTGATGATCATCGCGCGCTCCACAATGTTTTTCAGCTCTCTGATATTGCCCGGCCAGTGATAATTCTGGATAAATTGAAGCGCCAGAGGCGTGAACACCTTATTGAAGCCGTATTTCTTATTAAAGTTGCCGACAAACAGCTCCAGCAGAGGCTGAATATCATCCGGGCGTTCTCTCAGAGGCGGTATGGTAATGGGAAATACCATAAGACGGTAATACAGATCCTCACGGAAGGTCTTATCGTCGACCATGGTTTCCAGATTCCGGTTGGTAGCAGCAATCACGCGGACATCTACTTTGATGGGAGCGGTCCCTCCGACCCGTTCGATTTCCTGCTCCTGCAGCACACGAAGAAGCTTGACCTGCATGTCGAGAGGAAGCTCTCCGATCTCGTCCAGGAAGATCGTTCCCTTGTCAGCAATCTCGAAAAGACCAATTTTGCCGTTGCGGTTGGCTCCGGTGAAAGCACCCTTCTCATAACCGAACAGTTCGCTTTCCACAAGATTGGGAGAGATAGCGCCGCAGTTTACCTTAATAAAGGGCTTGCTCTTCCTGGGACTGTTCTGATAGATGTATTTTGCAAACATTTCCTTTCCGACGCCGGTTTCTCCAAACAGGATAACCGTTGTATCGAGAGATGCGACTTTGTTGGCCATATGAAGTACAGCGAGGGAATTCTCATCCACACATACAATGTCCTCTGTGAGGGACAGCTTCTCACGGATGCTGTTCAGCTGTTCCTGGCTTTTGGGCTCCTGCATCTTGCTGCGGGCTACTTCTTCCTTCAGATTATATATTTCTGTCAGATCACGGACGTTGGTAACGACCATGGTAATGTTGTTGTCTTTGTCGAAAACAGGAGAGCTGGTGATCAGAGCTTTCTTTCCTGTCTTGAATTCCTGATGCAGTGTGACAGGATGTCCTTTCTGGATGGCCAGAAGAGAGCCGGAGACAGAAATAACATTTCGCTTCATAAGATCACGCATATTACAGCCCATGACTTCCGCCCGCTTAAGGCCGGTGATCATTTCATAGGCTTTATTGACTTTGATTGTATTGGCATCCCCATCTGTAATATAAATTCCATCAAAGGAATTCTCAATAATCGCATCCAGCTTGTCGTTGGCTTCCTGCAGATTATGAAAAATATTCAGGGTGGTGGGTTTGATATGATCGGAAATAACGGGGGTATTCAAAAAACTTTTCCTCCTGCATTTTTCTTTTTGCCGCGAAGTGTTTCTACTTATTATAATAAGAACGGCGATGCTTCCATTACATTTATACTACCATGTTTAATGGGTAAAAACAACGGGAGAATATACATTTTTCGCCTGGAATTCGTAAAAAGTGTAAGAAAATCATGGAAAGAGGAGGATTCTATAGAAAAATTGTGAAAAAATTGACACACCTGGCATGGGTTTTGCTGCTTATTACTATAGTGGAGTATGTGGAGGTGAGAAAAATGGTTGGACTTGAGGAAATGGAAGCTCTGCTTGATGAAAAAGTAAGACCGTCTCTGAATGCGCACGGTGGAGATGTGGTAATTAAAAGTCTGGAAGACGGGGTTTTGAAAGTAAAGATGATTGGAAAATGTTCCGGTTGTCCTTCTGCCCATGAGACCAATGAGGAAATCATTGCAGCAGAGGTGAAGGAAGCTTTTCCTGAGATCGAAGATGTGATTCTGGTTGAAGAGGTCAGCGAAGAAATGCTGGACTTTGCACGGAAAATTTTAAATCACGAGGTATAGTTTTATGAAGGTGGGTGTAAAGTATTGCGGCGGCTGTAACCCGAGATATGACAGGGTTGCGGAGGTGTACAAGCTGAAGGAGGAATTCCCGGACGCTGCGTTTGTGAATGCTTCCGGTAATCCGGACTGTGATATCGTTCTTGTGGTATGCGGCTGCCCGGCAGCATGCGCAGATATAACAGGACTTCAGGCAAAGGATGAAATGTTTATCATCTGGCAGCTTGCCGATATGGAACGGGTAAGAGAAAAGCTGAAGACGCTCTGTCCGAACTGGAGAGAAAGAAGATCTGAGATCGGCTCGGAGAGTATCGGAATCACAAAGACGGAGGAAGCGATCGCGGCTGAGGCTGCTCAGGCAGAATCTCTGGCCCGGGCGGACAAGGCGGAAGCGGAGGAAGCTTCCCGTTGGTTCAAAATGGTAATGCCGCTGAGCGGAAAATAGTCTGGGGGGGGCAGTCCCCCGGGCAGCAGAATCTGAATCAGGCATGAAGGCTGTATGGCCGTAGTGTTTATGATATTTTTTAGTATGGAGGAATGTAAAAATGGATTTCGTATTAAGCAAAGAGCACGAAATGGCGAGAACTCTGTTCAGAGATTTCGCACAGGCAGAAGTAAAGCCTCTGGCACAGGAGGTAGATGAGACAGAGCATTTCCCTTGGGACACTGTAAGAAAGATGCAGAAATTAGGCTTCATGGGAATTCCGATGCCGAAGGAGTACGGCGGACAGGGCTGCGACACCCTTACATATGCTATGTGTGTAGAAGAGCTGTCCAAGGTATGCGGAACCACCGGTGTAATCGTATCCGCTCATACATCCCTTTGCTGTGAG
>JALERW010000115.1 GCA_022763925.1 Lachnospiraceae bacterium | reverse complement strand
CATTCATTACAATAATCAGGAAATACAACACAGACGTTAAAAGTGCCCGGCGGATCAGTCCGCCGGGCACTTTTGCAGTCTGTTATCTGATTGTAATCTCTGCCGCTCTTATGCCTCTTCTTTTCCTGCCAGGAATTTATTGATCTCATCAACCAGCGCATTCGGATCAATTCCATGTACCATTGCCGCCTCTGCAATAGACTCCCCCTGGGAAGCAGGGCATCCGAGACAATGCATTCCGATTCCCATCAGAATCGGGGCAACTCCTGCATCGATTCTTAAAAGCTCACCGATATTTGTATCGCCTGTAACTTTTGCCATGACTAAGTCCTCCTTATTTTTCTCCATTGTTTCATCCATGTATTCTTACCGGTTCCGGCATTCTACATTCCAACATGTGGCTATCATTATAATACTTTTCCGGCATTTATGCAAGACGGCATTTCTCCTCATATTGCCTGAAATTACAGGCTTTTGTACTTATTAAGATACATGGGCCATGTACCTTAATAAGTACACATCCCTCACTTGACGGACTCTCTTTTTCTCCCATATAATGAGGGCAGCCAAACAAACAGCAAACAATACTTTAGGAGGGTATTCAAACATGAGATCAGAATGGAAAGATTTCGTAGGAGGCGCATGGGAAACCGAGATTAATGTCAGAGACTTCATCCAGAAGAACTACACCCCTTATGATGGAGACGATGCTTTCCTTGCAGGCCCCACACAGAACACAAAGGATTTATGGGACCAGGTTCTTGACCTGTCCAGACAGGAGCGTGAAGCCGGCGGCGTTCTGGATATGGATACGAAGGTGGTATCCACCATTACATCCCACGGTGCAGGTTACCTGGACAAGAACAAAGAAACCATTGTCGGCTTCCAGACTGATAAGCCGTTCAAGCGCGCAATGATGCCTTACGGAGGAATCCGAATGGCAATGAAGGCCTGTGAGGACAACGGTTATGAGGTGGATCCGGAAATTGTTGAGTTTTTTACCGTTCACAGAAAAACCCACAATGCAGGAGTATTTGATGCCTACACCCAGGAAATGAGAGACTGCCGGTCGGCTCACATCATCACCGGTCTTCCGGATGCTTACGGCCGCGGACGAATCATTGGCGACTACCGCCGGGTAGCTTTGTATGGTACCGACCGTCTGATTGAAGACAAGATTGAGCAGAAGAATTCCACTTCCAGCGTTATGACTGCGGACAACATCCGCGACCGCGAGGAGCTGTCGGAGCAGATCCGCGCATTGAAGGAGCTGGCAAAACTGGGCGATATCTACGGCTGTGATATCCGCAAGCCCGCATCCAACGTTCAGGAAGCGATCCAGGCAGTATACTTCGGTTATCTGGCAGCGGTAAAGCAGCAGAACGGAGCGGCCATGTCTCTTGGACGTACCTCTACCTTCCTTGACTGCTATGCTCAGAGAGATCTCTCTGCAGGCACCTTCACCGAGGAGCAGATTCAGGAATTCATTGATCACTTTATCATGAAGCTGCGTCTGATCAAATTTGCACGTACCCCCGAGTACAATGACCTGTTCTCCGGCGACCCGGTATGGGTAACCGAATCCCTGGCAGGTGTCGGTATCGACGGACGTCATATGGTTACAAAGATGTCCTTCCGTTATCTTCACACACTGACCAACTTAGGACCTGCTCCGGAGCCGAACTTAACGGTTCTGTGGTCCACCAGACTTCCTCTGAATTTCAAGAAGTACTGCGCAAAGATGTCCATCACCACCTCTTCTATTCAGTATGAAAATGATGACCTTATGAGAGTGACCCACGGTGATGACTATGCCATCGCCTGCTGCGTATCTTCCATGAGAGTCGGCAAGGAAATGCAGTTCTTCGGAGCCCGCGCGAACCTGGCCAAGTGTCTGCTCTACGCAATCAATGGCGGTGTGGATGAGATGACCAAGAAGCAGATCGGTCCGAAGTACCGTCCGGTAGAAGGCGATTATCTTGATTTCGACGACGTATGGGATAAATATAAAGACATGATGGAATGGCTCGCAGGTGTCTACGTAAATACCCTGAACATCATTCATTACATGCATGACAAATACTGCTATGAAAGTCTGGAAATGGCACTCCATGACAAGACCGTCAAGAGATATTTTGCAACCGGTATCGCAGGTCTTTCCGTAGTGGCAGACTCCCTGTCCGCGATCAAATACGCAAAGGTGAAAGTTGTAAGAGATGAGGATGGTATCGTTACAGGCTTCGAGACAGAAGGCGAATTCCCGAAATACGGAAATGACGACGACCGTGCAGACGCACTTGCAAAGATGCTTGTTTCCACCTTTATGAACATGATTCGCCGGCATCATGTTTACAGAGACGGTTTCCCGACCACCTCCATCCTTACTATTACATCCAATGTTGTATATGGTAAGAATACCGGAAGCACACCGGATGGCCGTGTGAAGGGTACACCGTTTGCTCCGGGCGCAAACCCGATGCACGGACGTGACAGCCACGGTGCAGTTGCATCCCTGTCTTCGGTTGCAAAGCTTCCGTTCCTTGATTCCCAGGATGGTATTTCCAATACCTTCTCTATTATCCCCGGAGCTCTTGGAAAGGATGACAAAATCATTGCCGGAGACCTGGATATCGACCTGGGATTTGATAAATAAAGCTTATCAGGTACATTTTTTAAACAGGATATGATATAATTATGAATACGGTTGATAATGAAAAATTACTGGATGACATCATTGCTTTTCTGGACGGCTCCGTAGCCAATGGCGCAGGACATCTGAATGTGGAGGTTCTTAACACCTTCGATGATGCTGTCCCGAAGAGAATTGATACCCTTGGATGCACGGACTGCGCAAAGGGCAATGTTGCCTGCCGCGTGCCCACGCTCCACGATGGTATCGACGAAAAATGGAACAGAGAATGATTGAAGGAGGAATCTACCATGGCAACAGCAACACAGGCTCAGATCGATAATTTAGTTGGTTTACTGGATGGATACGCAGAAAAAGGCGGCCATCATCTGAATGTAAACGTATTTAACAGAGATACTTTATTAGATGCACAGGCACATCCGGAGAAATATCCGCAGCTGACCATACGTGTATCCGGTTACGCAGTAAACTTCATCAAGCTGACAAAGGTTCAGCAGGACGAAGTAATCAGCAGAACGATGCACGAGTCTCTGTAATCGGTACAGACACACTTCACTGCACAGGAGGCTTCCATGAAAGGTTATGTACATTCTCAGGAAAGCTTTGGAACGGTAGACGGACCGGGCATACGATACGTTGTCTTTCTGCAGGGCTGTCCCATGCGATGCCTCTACTGCCATAATCCGGATACCTGGTCCTTAAATACCGGAAATCAGCTGGAGACGGATGAGATTCTTGCAGCCTACGAGAAGAATCGCCCCTATTATCGGAACGGCGGTCTGACCGTCACCGGCGGTGAGCCCCTGATGCAGATCGATTTTGTCACAGAGCTCTTCGAGAAGGCAAAGGCACTGGATATCCATACCTGTCTCGACACCTCCGGTATTACCTACCGTCCGGACAATCAGGACTACATCCGCAGGCTGGACCGGCTGATGAAGGCTACCGATCTGGTACTTCTGGATATCAAGCATATCGATCCGGCAGAGCACCAAAAGCTCACCGGGCAGCCTAATGAGGGAATTCTTGCCTTTGCCCGCTACCTCTCCGACAAAAAAATTCCTGTCTGGATCCGCCACGTGGCAGTCCCGGGTATTACAGACAAACCCGAATATCTGTACCGCCTTGGCTATTTTATCGGGGAGCTGACAAATATCCGGGCACTGGATGTGCTTCCGTATCACACCCTCGGGCTTCCAAAATACAAAAACCTTGGAATCGATTATCCGCTTAAGGATACTCCTGCAATGGACAAAAGCCGGGCGCTTTCCCTTCGTGCGGAAGTCATCCGCGGCCTTCGAAAAAGACGGGAAGAGCTCGGATATTACAATCGTTCCTGATCTTTATGGCGATTTTATCCGGTGGCAAAAAAACTTATATTTTGAATATTTTTTACTTGTATAATCAATGCTTTTGTATTAGAATAAACTAGAGTGTAAAGAGAGACCCTCTTTGCATACTATTCGATTTTATTTTTAAGGAGGAGACATTATTATGGCATACGTAATTAACGATTCTTGTGTTAGCTGTGGTGCATGCGTAGGAGAATGTCCGGTAGGCGCTATCGGAGAAGGCGATGGAAAGTTCGAGATCGACGCAGCTTCCTGCATCGACTGCGGTGCTTGCGCAGGTTCCTGCCCGACAGGAGCAATCGAACAGGGCTAATGTTCGAATTTTGCACAGACTTTTATCAGGGACGGACGCTTCCGGCATTCCGCCCCTGATTTTATGTCCGGTATTTTTTCTTAACGGCAAAAGCATGCCGCAGATTACTCTATGGCATGCCTTTCCTTTCTGCCAAACGCGGAAAATTTCCCGCGTTTCTTTTTTTCTTTTTTGTCCAGCTTTTTCAGTCTTCGTGCTTCCACCTTTGCCGCTGCCGCTTCTTTCCGGGATCTCTGCGTGATCCGGATCGTCTCATCCAGCTTTTTGAAGCGCTCATCCTCCCGCTCCTCCTGCATCCGCATCAGATAATCCATTTCCTTTAGAACACTGTCGCTGACTCTTTCACTGATGCCGCTGCTCAGCTCCTGATTATTTTCCCGCAGTGCCTGAAGAACAATGTTTCCGAAAATCATCTGAAACTGCTGAAGCTTTGTCCCTTCTGACATCTGATCTGCAGCTGTCAGCGGTTCCGGCTCCACCTGCTGTGCAAGCTCTGTCTGCCGATGTTCCTTTTTGGCCGCTCCCCCATCCGTTTCCAAAGCGTCCTGACGGAACGCACTCTCTGCCGCACGGTTCAGCTCCTCCTTCTTTTCCAGCAGCCTGTCCATATTAAAGCCGCCCTTTTTCCTAAGCTCCGGAAGAAGCATTTTTATTGCCTTCAGCTGAAACCCCTGTTCCTTTAATTCCTTGATATTCTTAAAAAGAGAAATGTCATCTTCTGTATAGTAGCGGTGTCCCATCTCATTACGGTCGATCGGAAGAGAAAGCTCCTCCTCCCAATACCGCAGCACGTGTGCCTCGACGTCCACCTGCTTCGCTGTCTCTGAAATCATATAGCGTATCTCACCCATGACTTCCCCTCCTGAATATTCAATTTTCATAACGAATCGCCGGCACCTGGTGCCATTGATTTACTAAAAACATTATAACGGAATTCTATGCACCGGGCAATAATTATTTCCATATTTTTCCAAAAAGTTATCGACTATTTTCCTGGTTTTCCGCCTCAGTCAAACCCGGTTCCTCCGGTGACCTCACGCTCCGGATTGCCGAATTTCGTATATTTCGGCAGCCATGCCAGCTCAATCGTTCCAACCGGACCGTTTCTCTGTTTTGCGATAATGATTTCCGCCAGTCCCTTTTTTTCCGAATCCTTATTATAATATTCATCCCGATAAATGAACATTACCACGTCCGCATCCTGCTCAATCGCTCCCGATTCACGCAGGTCGGACAGCATCGGATGCTTATCAGGGCGCTGTTCCACCGCACGGCTGAGCTGGGATAATGCCACCACAGGCACATTCAGTTCCCTGGCAAGCGCCTTCAGAGAACGGGAGATATCCGAAATCTCCTGCTGTCTGGAATCGGTGCTGCGTCCGCCTCCGGACATCAGCTGCAGATAATCGATGATGATCAGACCCAGATTATGCTCCAGTTTATATTTTCTGCACTTGGAACGAAGCTCTGCCACTGATATTCCGGGGGTATCATCAATGATCAGATTCGAACGCCCGATAATCCCCGCACCCTCGATCAGCTTCTCCCATTCCGCATCCGCCAGGTTTCCGGTACGGATTGCCTGGGAATCCACATGGGATTCCAGTGCCAGCAGACGGTTGACCAGCTGTTCCTTCGACATTTCCAGACTGAAGATAGCCGTAGTGATGTTGCTCCGAAACGCTACATACTGTGCGATATTCAGCACAAACGCCGTTTTGCCCATAGAAGGTCTCGCCGCAATCAGAATCAGATCCGAAGGCTGAAGCCCTGCAGTTCTGTAATCCAGATCGATAAAACCTGTGGCAATCCCGGTAACATTTCCCTTGGTTTTCGATGCCATCTCAATCTTATCCAGCGCCTGGATCACAATCTGACGGATCGGAGCAAATTCTCCGCTGTCCCGTTTGGAAATCAGCTCAAAAACTTTCTTTTCTGTCGTATCCAGGATATCCTCCAGACGCTCTTTTCCTGCATAGCACACTCCGCTGAGCTCATCCATCAGCCGGATCAGCTTCCGAAGCGTAGATTTCTCCCGAACGATCTGTGCATAATATTTCACATTGGCTGAGGTGGGAACACTGGCAAGAAGCTCCCGGACAAATTCCAGACGGCTTACCTCCGGAGGAACATCCTTTTCCCGCAGCCGCTCCTGCAGAGTAATCAGGTCCACCGGCTTTCCCTCATTGAAAAGCTCTACCATGGCATCAAACACGATCCCATACTGCTTTGTATAAAAATCCTCACCGGCAACGATCTCTGAGGCTACCATGATCGCTTCCCGGTCCATAAGCATGGAACCGACCACCGACTGCTCGGCTTCCATGCTGTGCGGCATAATACGCTTAATAACGGCTTCTTCCACGCAATTCCCTCCTGACAGACCTTGCCGGCCGGTTAAGCCTCCGTAACAACCACCTTAAGCTCCACCGTCACCTTCGGATGCAGCTTTACAGGAACCATATGTGTTCCGAGTGATTTAAGCGGGGAGGGAAGCTGCATTTTCTTCTTATCAATATCCAGTCCCAGCTGCTCCGATGCCGCCTGAGAAATTTCCTTGGAGGAAACAGAACCGAAAATCTTACCGCCCTCTCCGGTCTTGATAGATACCCTGACCGAGGATGCGGCAATCTGTGCGCCAAGCGCTCTGGCCTCCTCATAGATTTCCTGTGCCCGCTTCTCCTCATGCGCCTTCTGAAGCTTTAAATCGTTCATATTCCTGCTGTTCGCTTCCACGCCCAGCTTCTTGGGGAGGATGAAATTCCTCGCATAACCGTCATTTACATTGACCAGTTCTCCTTTTTTCCCAAGTGCCTTTACATCCTGTAATAAAATAATTTTCATAGGTTATAACGCTCCTTCTTCCTGCATTTTGTCCAGTGTGGATTTCAGCACATTTTTTGCCTCTTCCACCGTCATATTCTCCAGCTGCGCACCGGCAATGGTCATATGGCCGCCTCCGCCCAGCCGTTCCATTATAATCTGCACATTGATTTCGTCAATGGCTCTCGCACTCACATAAATCGTATGGTTATATTCGGTCAGCACGAAAGAGGCCTTGATTCCGATAATATTCAGAAGCTCATTGGCAGCCTGTGCCCCCACAATAGTAGGACTCTGAAGCCCTTCTCCGGGGCAGACGGATATGGCAAACACTTCCCGATAAACCTCTGCATGGCGCACTGCCTCTGCCCTTGCCTTATATTCTGTCATATCATTTCGGAACAGCTTGCGGATCCTTGTAATGTCTGCGCCGTTTCGCTTCAGAAAGGCTGCTGCCTCAAAGGTACGTACACCGGTCTTGCTCATAAAGTTATCCGTGTCAATCATGATTCCTGCATACAGGCAGTCTGCCTCTGAGGATTTGATCTTCAGATTCTCATCAAAATACTGCAGAATCTCTGCCACCATTTCACAGGCGGACGATGCATACGGCTCAATATAAGACAGGGTCGCATTGTCAATAATCTCCCCGCCTCTCCGGTGGTGATCCAGTACAACGATCGTACGGCAGCGGCTCAGAAGCTCCTGGCATTCCGTATAGCTGGGACGGTTTGTATCCACAACAATAACCACCGTGCTTGCATCTGCCCGTTCCAGCGCCTGCGCGCTCTTAATGATGATTTCCTCCGGCCGCTCCTGGGCCTTCATAAAGCATTCCATCATCGGGCGGAGGGAGGTTGTCACCTCATTGACGACGATGTTGACCTTCTTATTCAGAAATGCCGCTGCCCGATAAATACCTACAGCCGCGCCGAAGGAATCCACATCCGACAGCTTATGCCCCATGATGATCACCCGGTCCTTCGTCTGAATAATCTCCCGAAGCGCCTGCGCCTTCACCCTTGCTTTCACCCGTGTGGTCTTCTCTACCTGCTTGCTTTTTCCGCCATAGTAGGAAATCTGAGCGCCTTCCTTCAACACAGCCTGATCACCGCCCCGGCCCAGAGCCAAGTCAATGGCCGTTCTCGCATATTCATAATTCTGTGTATAGCTGGCACCTCCGATGCCGATACCGATGCTCAGAGTGATCGGCATCTCATTTCCGATATTTACCGTTTTGACTTCATTAAGGATATCGAAACGCTGTTCCTTCATCTGCTGAAGATATTTGTATTTGAAAATAACAAAATACTTATCCTTTTCCAGCTTCTTGACAATTCCCTCCACGCCGGAAACGTATTTGTTGATTTTTCGCTCGATCAACGCTCCCAGCAGAGACTGCCGAACCTCTTCAATACTCTCCAGCGCCTCGTCATAATTGTCAATATAAATCAGGCCGCTGACCATCTGCTGATCCTTGTTTTCCCGGATCACCCGGTTCAGATCCGTCTCATCAAACAGATACATCGCTATCAGATAGCCCTCATAGTCCTTTGTATCCACCAGTTCATTATTGTCCAGCATGCTGTCTATGTTGATCTTCCGAAGATCTACCCGATAGTCTTTCCCTTCATAATGAATATGACAGCTCTTCATACCTTCTTCGTCCGGCATATCTTCCCGGTGGATATCCGGCAGGATTCCGAATATGGATTTCTTCCTGGCATTCTCTGCCCCTACCGCAGTCATAAAGGCCTGGTTCTTCCAGATCAGCTTGCCCTGATCATCCAGAAGGGCATAAGGAAGAGAGAGCTCTCTCAGCAGTGTCTTCTGCACCTGGCCGTACTGCGTCGCAAAAGAAATCAGTTCATTCAGGATCAGCGGTTTATTATAGATGTAAAGAATCACTACCGTAACTACATAAATAGCGATGAAAAAGGTCATCACCATACCGATCTTCACATCCAGCACATAAATCCAGATATTCATGGCAATCAAAAGCGCTGTCAGCATGATCGGCCACTGCATATAAGAACGCAGCTGCCCCTTCAGCTTTAATTTCTTCTTCATAATCTGTTCCTCCCTGCCCCCGTTCCAAAGCTGCGGGAGCTCCGCCTGTATTTAACGATAGATGAACAGTATATATTATAGCATCTTTACCGGTAAAGGGGAAGAAATTTTTCCGTCATGCCGCACCGGCCACCGGCCAAAACCGGCCAAAACAGTGCTTCTTACAGTTGACATTACCCCCAATCCATGATACGTTACCAGATACAGCGGTCTTTTACGATTTCCTGCTGTAAAAAGGGAGAACTTACGAGAATGAATCAACTGAAAGAAAAATTTATCGGCAGCCGCAGCTTTTATGCCCGCGTCCTGGCGGTTGCCGTACCGATCATGATCCAGAACGGGATCACAAATTTTGTCAGTCTGCTGGACAACATTATGGTTGGCCAGATAGGTACGGAGCAGATGTCCGGCGTTGCCATCGTCAATCAGCTGCTGTTCGTTTACACCCTCTGTATTTTCGGAGGCCTTTCCGGCGCCGGCATTTTTACCGCTCAGTATTTCGGTCAGGGAGACCAGGAGGGCGTACGGCACACTTTCCGCTATAAGCTATGGATGTCTCTGATCCTTACTGCCGGAGCAGTCTGCCTGTTCCTGACCTTCGGACCGTCTCTGATCCAGCTGTACCTGAACGGCAGCAGTGACGGAGGAGATCTGTCTGCTGCTCTTTCTTACGGATCCGGCTATCTGAACATCATGCTTCTGGGCCTTCCTCCGTTCATGATGCTTCAGGTATACGCCAGTACCCTTCGGGAATGCGGAGAAACAGTCGTCCCCATGAAGGCCGGACTTGCGGCCGTAACGGTCAATCTGATATTCAATTACCTGCTGATTTACGGAAAATTCGGCTTTCCCGCCCTGGGCGTTACAGGCGCTGCCATTGCCACGGCACTTTCACGTTATGTGGAGGCCTTTATTGTTCTCGCATGGACGCACCGGCATTCCGAAAAGAATCCTTATATCAGAGGCATCTATCACACGCTGAAGGTGCCTGCTTCTCTGGCAAAAAACTATTTTATCAAGGGCATTCCTCTTCTGGTCAACGAAACCATGTGGTCAGGAGGCATGGCCATGCTCATGCAGTGCTATTCCGTACGGGGATTAAGCGTCATCGCCGGCCTGAATATTGCAAATACCATCAACAATGTATTTAATGTGGTGTTTATCGCACTCGGTGATTCCGTTGCCATCATCGTTGGCCAGCTCCTGGGCGCCGGAAAAATGCAGGAAGCCCGGGATACCGACAATAAGATGATCGCCTTCTCGGTATTTTGCTGCACACTGGTTGCCCTCCTGATGCTTGTGATCGCCCCTGTATTTCCGGGGCTTTATAATACAACAGCCCAGGCCCGCAGCCTTGCTGTCCGCTTTATCGTTGTACAGGCCGTCTTTATGCCTCAGAATGCCTTTATGCATGCCGCATATTTTACCCTCCGTTCCGGCGGGAAAACGATCGTCACCTTCCTGTTCGACAGCGTATATGTGTGGTGTGTCAGCATTCCCATTGCCTTTCTTCTGAGCAGGTATACCGACCTCTATGTAGTCTGTATCATGATCGCCGTTCAGCTGGCAGATTTCATCAAATGCATCATCGGCTTTGTGCTGGTTAAAAAGGGAGTCTGGCTTCAGAATATCGTGAGGGATCCGTGAGGATCCGAAAAACCATTCAAAAAACCGGCAGCCATACAGCTGCCGGTTTTTAAGCCTGTGCGAATATTCTGTATACCCTTCGTCCGGAAATTAATCCTGTACGTAAGGCATAATAGCGATATGTCTTGCTCTCTTGATCGCTACGGTAAGTGCTCTCTGATGCTTTGCGCAGTTTCCTGTAATTCTTCTCGGAAGGATCTTACCTCTCTCGGAGACATATCTCTTTAATTTATTAACATCTTTGTAATCGATCTCGTTATTCTCTTTGCCGCAGAATACGCAGACTTTCTTTCTTCTGCGTCCGCCTCTTCTCTTCATCGGAGAATCGCTTCTATCATTTTTGAATGCCATGATTATTTACCTCCTGTTAAATTTCATAAATATAAGGAATGTTGACTTCTGAATTTAATTGAACGGCAGCTCTTCATCAATTCCATCCGGAATGTTCATGAAGCCGTCGCCGATTGCAGCGGCCGGTGAAGGCCTTTCCGCAGGCTGATAACCCCCGTCATTGCTGCTTGCTGCTGCTTTGCTCTCGGCAAATTCCAGTTCCTCAACGATAATCTGGACACTGTAGACCTTCTGTCCCTCGCGGTTCGTATAATTATCGTTCTGGATTCTGCCGGTTACCACCATCTTGGTTCCCCTCTTCAGATATCTCTCAACAAATTCTGCCTGTCTGCCGAATGCGGTGCAGTTGAAAAAATCTGCCTCTGCATCTCCGGCTCTCTTGAATCTGCGGTCAACGGCCAGGGAGAATCTTGCTACTGCACTTCCGCCCTCACCCTGAGAGTACCTTACTTCAGGATCGCGTGTCAAACGCCCCATTAAGATTACTTTATTCATTCGAGTTCCTTCTTCCGCTGTATCTTATGCTTCCTGCTTCACGCATAAGTATCTGATTACGTTTTCCATGATGCGAACGCGCTTCTCGATTTCAGCCGGTACTGTAGTGTCAGCGTCGAACTGGATGAAGTAGTAATATCCCTCTTTCATTTTCTGAATTTCGTAAGCAAGTCTCTTCTTGCCCCATTCGTCAATGTTGGTGATTGTGCCGCCGAAACGGGTGATGTACTCTTTCGCCTTCTCGACAGTCGCTAATCTCTCTTCATCTTCGATTTTTGCATTCACAACAAGTGCTAATTCGTATTTGTTCATGCTGTTTTTACCTCCTTATGGTCTCTGGCCCCCAGCTGAGGGAGCAAGGATATCCACCCCTAAAAAGGGCAGTATAATATATCACAGGTATTGATAATACCATAAAAAAAGCCTTATTTCAAGGCTTTTTTTTCAAATCCTTCGTGTTTTTTTCCACCAGCTTCCGGGCAATCATAATCTGATGTCCGCACCCCATACACTTCAGGCGAAAGTCTGCTCCGACCCGCAGAATCTCCCACTCGCTGCTTCCGCAGGGATGCTTTTTTTTCAGCTTTACAATATCCCCAACTTCATATTCCATAATTTACTCCTCGTCTTTCACGGTCTCATCATCCTGCTGCTGGACACCCGGCAAAGCCGCTGCTCCCGCTGCCTTTCGGATACTCCGGGTGAGTTGACTCTGCTTCCGGAAGCTTTGACGGCTCCGATACCGGATGAACCGTGATCCGGCTGAGCACATCTGTGATATTCTCTTCCAGAACAAGCGGAGCCATACTTTCCATTCCAAAGGTACAGCGATTGATAATTACCCTCCGGATCCCCTTATAATTTCTTATAAGCCGGGATGCAGGGTATACGGACAGGGACGTTCCCCCGATAATCAGCATATCTGCTTTGCTTAAGTATTCTGCCGCCTCCGCCATCACCTTCTGGTTCAACTTCTCCTCATAAAGCACCACATCGGGCTTGATCACTCCGCCGCAGCCGCAGACAGGAACTCCTTCTGTGTGAAGCATATAATCCAGATCATAAAACTTCCCGCATTTCTGACAGTAATTGCGGTGAATCGACCCATGAACCTCCAGCACCTTCCTGCTTCCCGCCGCCTGATGGAGTCCGTCGATGTTCTGGGTCACAATGGCACTGAGCTTTCCGGCCGCCTCCAGCTCTGCCAGCTTCCGATGGGCCAGGTTTGGCTTTGCATCCGGCCACACCATCCGATCCCGGTAAAACCGGTAAAATTCCTCCGGCTTTGACCGATAAAATGTTTTGCTTAAAATTCTTCTGGGAGGATATTTGTATTTCTGACTGAACAGGCCGCCTCTGCTCCTGAAATCCGGTATCCCGCTTTCCGTTGACACACCCGCTCCCCCAAAAAATACAATACGACGGCTGTCATCGATCATCTTCTGCAGCATTTCTGCTGATTCTGCATTCATTCTTCATTTCTCTCTTTCTCCCCTCAGAGTCCATGTTTCCTTGCTTCTATTATAATACTATTATATGTGGATACCTCCAAGAATCTCCCCGATGCTTCCCTGCACAAGCAGATCTGCATTGCGGTCCATGGGGGTCGGAGACTTATTGATTACCACCAGCTTATGTCCCCGATAATAATTCACCAGTCCCGCCGCCGGGTAAACAACCAGAGAGGTTCCGCCGATGATCAGCACATCCGCTTCCGAGATCCGCTCCACCGACTCCGACAGGATATCATTGTCCAGGCCTTCCTCATACAGGACCACATCCGGCTTGATCACTCCGCCGCAGCTGCACCGGGGAATGCCCTTCGCATGGAGCATATAGGACGCATCGTAAGCCTTTCCGCAATGCTGACAGTAATTTCTGTGTACGGACCCGTGAAGCTCCAGCACCTTCCTGCTTCCCGCCATCTGATGCAGGCCGTCAATATTCTGGGTAATAACTGCCCGGAGCTTTCCCTTCTCTTCCAGCTCCGCCAGCTTCTTATGCGCCTGATTGGGCCTTGCATCCGGACAGAGCATTTTATCCTTGTAAAAGCGGTAAAATTCCTCTGTATGGTTCACAAAAAACGTGTGACTTAAAATCTCCTCCGGCGGATAAGCATATTTCTGATGATACAGTCCATCCACACTGCGGAAATCCGGTATCCCGCTCTCCGTTGACACACCTGCGCCTCCAAAAAACACAATATTATCCGAGCCGCTTATCAGCTCCTGCAGCTTTTCCTGTGGCGTCATCTCTTTCAACCTCCTGTCTTTTCCGTTGTTATCTTGCTGGCGTCTTAGTTTCTTCCGTCTTCCCGCGCTACCTTACCTGCACTCCCCGGACCGCCTGCACGATCAGACGATCCGTATCCCTGCTGGTACAGGTGGACAGGGTTACGATCGTATCTGAGGAATCTGCGGAAACACCAGTATCATACATGGATGTTCGAAATGCCCGGTCAAGATATTCCGCAAATGCATTGCTGCTTTCAAACCTTAACGTATAGCTGTCACTGGCCGCATCCACCACCCGCACGGAGAAAATGTCATATTCCCATACTCCCGTCTCTGTGCACAGATAGAACAGAGGATGCTCCCGGTAATATTCTTCTTTGCCGTATTTTTTCAGTTTTCCGAACATGGACCCATTCTTCATGTTATGCCCGTATATAATCGTATTGGTATCAAGAAACCCCCGGCTGTTATTCTGATCCGTGAAAAGTGTCCCTGCACTGTTCGAGCTGCCGTCGATCATATGCGTCAGATAATAGGCATTATCTCTTCCGTATACGATCGGATAGCTGATATCCATATCCGGGAAATAGATCCAGCCCTCTGCGTCGGCATTGATTTCCTTCAGGGTATCAAAATTCACGGACGGAAGCTCCAAAATGCCGCCAGCTTCCTCCACCTCTTCGCTGTTCCCATTATCCTGGGATACGTTCTCCGTGGAATCCACCAAAACATTCTGTGCCACCTGGTCGTAGGTATCTGTACCCTTTTTATATTCCAGCCCAATCCGAATCAGCGATATGGCTGAAATAAAAAATATCACCAACGCCGCCGCAAACCCTACCCGCAGGAGCATGTCTCTTCTTTTCTTTCTTCTTCGGCGCTTTTTTGACCCTTTCTTTCCCGTCCGCGGCTTTCCTGTACCCGACTTTGTTCCGGCAGCCTTATAATGTGTTCTCTTTTTTCCGCTCTCTGATATTCCCGTATTCTTACTCATATATGGTGAAAATCCAGACCTCCTGCCTTCTGTATACTCTCTGTGTCCGTTTCTGCGTTATCATTATAGCACATCTGCCTTATTTTGGCTCCTCTTTTTTATACCCACAGACTTCTTCCCATTTACATTTTTCGGTTCTTCTTTTAATATAAAAGGCAGAACATCGATTATCGGAAGGAGACGACCCGAATGAACCTGCCATCA
Source organism: Lachnospiraceae bacterium (assembly GCA_022763925.1). Classification (GTDB taxonomy): domain Bacteria; phylum Bacillota; class Clostridia; order Lachnospirales; family Lachnospiraceae; genus JAGTTR01. The sequence continues at coordinate 9,424 of JALERW010000115.1, read as the reverse complement.
CTTGCAATTTTTGACATGGACGGTCTGATCTTTGACACAGAACGTCTGTTCATGGAATTTCTGAAAAAGAATGCCTCAGACTTCGGATATACCGTCACTACACAGGCTTACGCAGAAACCACCGGTCTTGCCGGCGACCATCTCCTGCAAAAACTGCACGAGCAATACGGCCCGAAATATCCCCACGCGGAAATCAGCGCCCGAAGCCGGGCAGATCTAAACACCTTCGCCAACGCCCACGGACTCCCTGTCAAGAAAGGGATCCCCGAGCTTCTTGCCTTTTTTTCGCAGCAGAAGGTACCCTGCTGTGTGGCATCCTCCACTGCCACCTGCTATGTCCGTCAATATCTGGAACGCAGCGGTCTGTCCAAATGGTTTTCTCTTGTCACCGGAGGCGACCGGGTAACCCGCTCCAAACCGAATCCGGACATCTTTCTGATTTCCTGCTCTCATTTTGATGTCCGCCCCCAGGATGCCCTCGTTCTGGAGGACTCCGAAAACGGGCTTCGCGCCGCCCACAACGGAAAAATCCCGGCAATCTGCATACCGGATCTGAAATATCCTTCTGCTGAATACCGGGATTATGCCTGTCTCATTGCGGACAGCGCCTTTGACGTTATCCGATATTTTTCATAAGATTTACCATTTCAATGGCCGTGCAGGCAACATCATAGCCCTTGTTTCCTGCCTTGGTTCCCGCACGCTCAATGGCCTGCTCAATATTGTCCGTGGTCAGGACTCCGAAAATAACCGGGACGCCGGTGGAAAGTCCTGCCTGGGCAACCCCCTTTGATACCTCTGCACACACATAGTCGTAATGGCTGGTAGCGCCCTTGATCACTGCGCCCAGGCAGATAACTGCATCATACTTTCCGCTTCCTGCCATCTTCTGCGCGATCAGCGGAATTTCAAAAGCGCCCGGAACCCAGGCGATATCCACATTGTCCGTGTCCACTCCATGTCTTACCAGCGCATCCTCCGCACCGGCTACCAGCTTGGACACAATAAACTCATTGAACCTCGCTGCCACGATTCCAAGTCTCATTTCACTTCCGATTACATTGCCCTCTAATTTTCTCATGATAAAATTCCTCCGATTTTTTATATTTTAGGTTTCTTCTCTCAGGCCTTTTTCTTATAATCTGTCATATGCTCCATCCGCTTCTGTTTTGTATAAAGATAGAAAAAATCATCCTTATTGGCAGCAATCTGAATCGGAACACGCTCTACAATGGAAATTCCGTACCCGGCCAGTCCGGTAATCTTTTTCGGATTGTTGGTCAGCAGACGAAGCTGCCTTGCCCCCAGATCATGGAGAATCTGTGCACCGATACCGTAATCCCGCATATCGGCCGGGAAGCCCAGCTTGATATTGGCATCCACCGTATCGTATCCCTGCTCCTGAAGCGCATAAGCCTTCAGCTTATTGATCAGGCCGATGCCTCTTCCCTCCTGACGCATATACAGAAGAATGCCTCTTCCTTCCCTCGCAATCGCCTTCAGGGCCGCATCCAACTGTTCTCCGCAGTCACATCTGCGGGAGCCGAATACATCTCCGGTCAGGCATTCGGAATGCACTCTGCACAGCACCGGCTTTCCGTCTGCCACATCTCCCATGGTAAGCGCCACATGATGCTCGCCGTTCAGCTTGTTTTCATATCCGTGAATCGTAAATTCTCCGTATTTCGTCGGCATTTTCGCCTGTGCTGCCCTGCGCACCAGACTGTCCGTATTCATGCGGTAGCGTACCAAATCTGCAATGGTGATCACGGTCAGATCATAGGCCTTCGCAAACTGCAGAAGCTCCGTGGTACGCATCATCGTTCCGTCCTCCCGCATGATCTCACAGCACAGACCGCATTCCTTCAGCCCTGCCAGCTTTACCAGATCTACGGTAGCTTCTGTATGTCCGGTGCGCTTCAGAACACCGCCCTCTCTTGCCCGAAGCGGAAACATATGGCCGGGTCTTCGGAAATCCTCCGGTTTTGCCCCATCTTCCACCGCCTTCAGCGCCGTAACCGAACGCTCATATGCAGAAATACCTGTGGTAGTATCCACATGGTCAATGGATACGGTAAATGCTGTGGAGTGATTATCCGTATTCACCGCCACCATCTGCTCCAGCCCCAGCTTTTCACACATGGCTGCACTCATGGGCATACAGATCAGGCCTTTCGCATGACACGCCATGAAGTTTACATTTTCCTGAGTTGCAAATTCAGCCGCACAAATCAGATCTCCTTCATTTTCCCGGTCCGGATCATCGATCACCAGTACCAGCTTTCCCGCCCGGATATCCGCAACTGCCTGTTCTATTGTCCCGATTTCTTTCTTTTCTTCACTCATAATAGCTCTCCTTTCCACTCTCAGAAACCGTTGCTTCTTAAAAATTCTTCCGTCAGCCTGCTCTCTTTTTTCTCTTCCTCTGCCGGAAGCATCAGCTTTTCTACATATTTTCCGATAATATCATTTTCCAGATTCACCACATCCTTCACACGGCGCTGTCCCAGAGTAGTAATTTTTCTTGTGTGAGGAATAATGGATACTTTAAAGCAGGTACGATCCACATATGCCACCGTCAGGCTGATTCCGTCTATCGTAATGGAACCCTTTTCCACAATATAGCGGAGAAGTGCCGGCTCTGCCTCCACCGTATACCAGACGGCATTGACATCCTCCCGGATCTCCCGGATCATTCCCATTCCGTCCACATGGCCGGATACGATATGTCCCCCGAATCTTCCGTCCGCAGCCATAGCCCGTTCCAGATTCACGCAGCTTCCCTGCCTCATCAGAGAAATATTGCTTCGGTGCACCGTTTCCGGCATGACATCTGCCGTAAACCCGTTCCCGGTCAGGCTGGTGACCGTCAGGCATACCCCGTTTACCGCAATACTGTCCCCTTCTTTTGAACCCTTCAGAACTTCCCTGCATCCGATATCCAGAACAAAACTGCTGCTTCCCCGGCTGATTCCACGGATCGTCCCAATTTCCTCGATAATTCCTGTAAACATTCTGTCTGCCTCCTGTTTTTTTGCCTAATAACCGCTTTTATACAGCTTCGGATTCTTCTTTCGCCGCTTCCGTCCGAATTCTTCCGGTGAGGCAAAGATCCTCACCCAGTGTCCGGATACGGATGTCACTCAGCAAAACCGCATCCTTCATCCTGGCGATTCCCTCGCCCGCCACCGGTCCCTTTGCGTTCATACCGCCGATCAGCTTCGGCGCTATGTATGCGTACACCCTATGTACAATACCGGCCTTCAGCGCAGAGGCATTCAGCTGCGCGCCTCCTTCCAGAAGAACACTGTCGATCCCCTCCCCGCCAAGCTGTCTCATCAGACTCGAAAGATCCACACCGTCTCTCCCGGGTGTCCGAAGGATCCTCACCCCGGCCGCTTCCAGCTGTTCTGCCTTCCTGTGCTCCGCATCCGTCCAAAGCTCCTCCGCCCCGGCGACGATCAGCGGAATGTCCCGGGCCGTGCGCACCAGCCGGCTCTCCATCGGAATCCGAAGACGGCTGTCGCAGATGATCCGAACCGGATCCACGCCTTCCTCGATCCGGCAGTTCAGCATGGGATCATCTGCCAGAACCGTGCCGATCCCTGCCATGATTCCCGAATATTTTTTCCGGAGCAGATGCACATCCCTTCGGGCTTCCTCCCCGGTCACCCAGCGCGAGTCCCCGGTGAATGCCGCGATTTTCCCGTCCAGCGTCATAGCATATTTCATTGCGGTAAACGGCGTTTTTTCTCTGATGTAATGAAAGAAAATCTCATTCATCTGAAGGCATTCCTGTTTAAGAAGTCCCACGGTCACAGCTACACCATGCTCTCGTAAGATCCGGATCCCGTTTCCTCCCACCTTTGGATTCGGATCCTGGCATCCCACATACACATGCTTTATGCCGTGCTCCAGGATCGCCTCCGTGCAGGGCGGAGTTTTTCCATAATGACAGCAGGGCTCCAGCGTCACATAAAGCTCTGCCCCCGCAGGATCCTCCGTGCAGTTTTTAAACGCATTCCGCTCCGCATGCAGCCCGCCGTAATATTCGTGCCAGCCTTCCGCGATGATACGCCCTTTTTTGACGATGACGCATCCGACCATCGGGTTGGGAGATGTATGTCCCATCCCGTTCTCAGCCAGTTCAAGCGCCCTCCTCATATAAATCTCTTTCTGAATGTAATCTTCCTGTCTGCAAGCTTCTTTTTGAATATTCCTCGCCTCCCTTGATGCTCCGCTGCATTCAGGTATTCTCTTTCACAAAGGCATTTATGCAAAACAAAAAAGCCCTGAATGCAACGATTCAGGGCTTACGTTCCTAATACACTCCATCCTACAGATACATGTGCAAAACATATATCACAAGGATATGCCAACGATCCGATACCGGGAAGAGACACTTCCAAATATCGGTGAACGCGAATAAATAAAGCACTGTGGCTTCACACTTCTTTCATCCAGACTGTCACTGTCGGCCCCGGAGTTTTCGCGCAAAACTTCTGATACACGAATCACCGGATCTGCTGACATCTGCCTATCCAATAAGCAGACCGCTCGCGGGCTTTACCGCCGGTAGGGAATTACACCCTGCCCTGAAGAATTTATTCCTGCAATATGTTTTTATTTGATTACAGGGAACAGTATAACACTGTTCCCTGCATTTGTACAGAGTCTTTTTTATCTGATCGCTCTGTTAAAGCTCCAGGCTGCCTGTAAAGTCTCCGTTTACCACATAATAAACCGCATGATCCTCCGGTTTTATGTACAGTTCAATACTTCTGATGTCACTGATCCTGTTTTTCTTTGCCGTCCATGCTTTCTTCACGAGGGCAATCATGTCCTTCTCGTAAATTTCTTTTCCCAGGTACTGAACACACACACTGGTTTTGATCTCAGCTTTCTTCGCCGGCGCCTTGGCCGCCTTCTTCGGTGCTTCCTTTCCTGCTCCTTCTGCCGGGCTTCCCGTAGCTGCAGCCTTCTTCTCTTCTGCACGTACCGCTTTTCTTGCCATAATATTCACTCCTCAATATGTAGCTGTATAGTACTTATTATCCTGATCCTTCTACATAATACTGTATTGCCTGCCTTTTTGCAAGCAGCCGGTTTTCGGGCGTTTTCGCGGTTTTTGTAAGTTTTGCACAATAAAGAAGCATCAAAGCACAAAGGCAAGCGTATCTTCCCCGGTATGCTCCGGAACATGCAGAACACTCTCAATATATCTCGGAAGTGTCACGGCCTGCTTCTGGTCCAGCTCCACTTCCCCATAATCCAGACAGCGGATCATATACGTGTCCGGATCAAAAAAATTATATCCGTTGTTTTTTATACTCCGTATCGAACGCTTCAGGCAGATATAGTCCGATTTCCACTGGTATACTACCTTGCAGGTCTCTACAATATTTCCCGGTCGAATATAGTTCAGTGTGATCTGACGATAGAAATCCTGGCAGAGCTTATCTCTGGAATCTGCCATCCATTCCACATTGCCCTCCAATATCTTCATACAGTTTTCTTTCGATATTTTCGCCAGTTTCTTATAAGTAATGCCTCTCTGTATGTACTTCAGCTCCAGATAAATCTGATCCTCGTCAAAGTCCATCATACAGATGCTGTATCTTCCTTCCTCCGGCTTCGGCACCAGGCTTTCGAACTTCAGCCGTCTCGTCAGCACCTTTCTGGGCGCTGATATTTTCTGTCTCCCGAGTACCTCCTCCAGCTGCTGTGCTTCATATTTATCAATCTTCTGCCGTCGTTCATAATATGTCGTATAGCTCAATGAAAATCCTCCCGTTCTTTTGATTTCCCACAAAAAACAAGTACCCCAAAATTCTTTTCCTGCCTTTTACGGATTTAGTATATCAAATGTTATTGAAGGATTTTTGACGAAAGACTAAACAATTTCTAAAATATAGATATCTTTTTTGTGAAAGTCATGTTTTTAGTTATTTTTGCTATTTTTGCTCCAGAATATCCTCAAAAAATCTCCGAAGCTCCACCGCCATGGGATGCTCGATATCGGCATCCATTTCCTGTTTCGTTTCAAATTCTCGCTCAAGAAAATACAGATTACTGTACACCTCATTGTGAAGAGACGACCGGTCGTTGGCATATTCCATCGCAGACAGATTACCGATCCCCAGAATTCCCGAATGTCCGGAAACCCGTCCCAGCCTGCGGTATGCATAGGACAGCTCCAGCGATGGCGCGGATGCTTCCTCCGGTCTTTCATACTGAATCAGAATATTGCTGGCACGTACTTTCACGCAGCGCCGGTAAACCTCCTGGTCAAAAATATACACACAGTCGGCATCCACCTTCTCCAGCCAGAAATTCCAGCTCTCATCCTCAAGATCCGTGTATTCATATTCCAGATTCTCCTCATGCACTGAGGTCTGTCCCAGCAAATGTACCGGTTTTGCCTGCATGTTTTCATCGCTGATATACCAGCTCAGCTGTTCCTCGCTGCATAAATAGTCCTCATCCAGAGATCCGAATTCCGGTATATCATACCGGGGAATTGTCAAAAGAAATAATGGTTCCATATGCATACCTCCCGATAACAGAAAAAAGTTGTAAAATATTAAGCGTATCCTAAAAAAGAATCTCCGGCATATACTTACACCGGAGATTCTTATAAAAGGCGACAACCAGATTTGAACTGGTGATCAGGGTGTTGCAGACCCACGCCTTACCGCTTGGCTATGTCGCCTTGCTGTTATATCTTTTAGCTATTAAATTATAGCAAATGATTGTTTTCCCGTCAATATCTCTTTTTAAAATATTCCGTCATTTCCCTCCTCCAGAAAATCCAAACAATACTGAACGGCCGCCGCTGCCCCTTTTATCAGTATGCTCTCATCAATGGCAAAATGGCTGCTATGATTCGGATATACGGATCCTTCCTTTGGATTCTCGATCCCGAGGAAAACAAACACCCCCGGAACCATCTTCAGATATTCCGCGAAGTCCTCTCCCCCGGTATCGTGCGGCTTCTCAATGACCGCATCCTCCCCGAACAGCCTTCTGACAGCCCGGATGGCACGGTCCGATGCACCTTTATCGTTCAGAAGCGGTGATGCTCCCAATCGATAATCCAGACAGGCTTCTGCTCGAAAGGCTGCCGCCGTCTCCCTTATCACCCGGTTCATAATCTCCGGAAACTGATCCCGTATCCTGGGCAGAAATGCCCTTGTTGTTCCTCCGATCGTTACGGTATCCGGAATCGCGTTATCCGTATTTCCCCCATGAATCTGGCAGAAGCTGACAAGTGCCGTCTCAAGGGGCGAAAATTCTCTGGAGAAAGACACCTGAACATTCTGAATGACAGCAGCCGCTGCCGCAATCGGATCAATCCCCTTATTGGGCATGGAGCCATGTGCCCCTTTTCCCCGGATTGTTATTGTAAAAAAATCTGCAGATGCCATCCGGGAACCGGCTTCTGCAGAAAACATTCCGGCCGGTATCCCTGACCACACATGTGTGCCGTAAATAGTATCCACCTGATCCAGCGCTCCTGCGGCGATCATCTGCCTGGCCCCGCACGCGGTCTCCTCTGCCGGCTGAAAGATAACACGCACACTTCCGTTCAGCTCTTCCTCCCGATCCTTCAGTATTCTGGCCGCTGTCAGTGCCATTGCAATATGTGCATCGTGCCCGCAGGCATGCATATAGCCCTCATGCTCTGATGCATAGGAAGCGCCGGTCTCCTCCTGTACCTGAAGCCCGTCGATATCTGCCCGGATACAGGCAGTATGTCCGCTGCGGCTCCGTTCTCCGATGTCCACGGTTACTCCGGTATCACAGATGATGTGCGGTTCCAGTCCCATACGCTGAAGCTCTTCACAGATCATCCGACAGGTTTTAAATTCCTGTCCGGCGCTTTCCGGATATCGATGAAACTGTCTGCGCATCTGTATTGCGTAATCATTATATTTTTCAGTGATTTCTCCAATCTCTAAGGTCTTCATTCGTTTCTGCCTTTCCTTCTATTGTTATTTGGCCCCCAGCTGCCAGAAGGCCACCGCACTTGCTGCCGCCACATTCAGCGAATCCACCCCGTGAGCCATGGGAATACGCACCGTGTAATCACAGTCCGCAATCGTATCCAAAGCTAATCCGTCTCCCTCCGTCCCCAGAACAATCGCCAGCTTTTCCTCCGACAGGAGTACCGGATCATCAATACGGATCGATCGGTCGCTTAATGCCATGGCGACCGTTTTAAAGCCCAGGGCATGCAGCTTTTCAATCCCCGGCTCCGGCCATCCCCAGGACGGCTCTCCAAGATAGGTCCACGGAATCTGAAATACCGTCCCCATACTGACCCTAGAAGCCCGACGGTATAACGGATTGCTGCAAAAAGGCGTAAGCAGCACCGCCTCCATATTGAGGGCAGCTGCAGAGCGAAAAACAGCCCCCACATTGGTAGGGTTCATGACATCCTCTAATACTGCGATCCGGCGTGCCCCGGCACATACCTGCTCCACAGAGGGAAGCGCTGGCCGCCGCATGGCGCAGAGCACACCTCTGGTCATCGGAAATCCGGTCAGCTGCCTCAGGATCTCATATTCCGCTGTGTATACCGGAGTCTCGCCACAGCGGGAAAGAATTTCTCTGGCTTCTCCTTCCGCATGCTTTCGCTCCACCAGAAAGGAAACCGGCTGATATCCGGCATCAAGGGCCCTTTCAACCACCTTGGGACTCTCTGCGATAAAAAGTCCTTTTTCCGGCTCATGACGGTTCAGAAGCTGTCCCTCTGTAAATCGGGCATAGACATCCAGCTCCGGCGCTTCAAAATCGGTTATTTCAATGATGTTCGGCATATTTCCTTTCTCCTTGTCCCTTACGTATCGGCAGAATATCCTCTCTATACTGAGAGTTATATAAACTTATTATAACATGCAGGGCGCCATTACAAAAGTGCAACAAAAAACCCCAGTAAAAACTGAGGTTTTAAAAAGGCGACAACCAGATTTGAACTGGTGATCAGGGTGTTGCAGACCCACGCCTTACCGCTTGGCTATGTCGCCATATTCTTTTCATTTAATGACTCCAAGGGGATTTGAACCCCTGTTACCGCCGTGAAAGGGCGGTGTCTTAACCGCTTGACCATGGAGCCGAATGCTTATTTATTATGACACATATTCACATCAAAGTAAATATATATTTGAAAAAAACTCCCCGAGTTGGGCTCGAACCAACAACCCTTCGGTTAACAGCCGAATGCTCTACCATTGAGCTATCGAGGAATATAAAAAGGTATATACCTTCAAAACCACATATTGTATTAACATCCAACCTATACCGCTTATGGTCAAGCCCTCGACCTATTAGTGACAGTCAGCTGCACACGTTACCGTGCTTCCACCTCTGCCCTATCTACCTTGTCGTCTTCAAGGGGTCTTACAGCTTTCGCTGGGATATC
>JALERW010000104.1 GCA_022763925.1 Lachnospiraceae bacterium | reverse complement strand
ATCACAGGAATTTCAGCATGTCCTGAATATTCTGTTCCTCTCTTGCAAAGACCTCGGAACAGCGGTCCATATACAGGATAAAGAGATCTTCCAGTTCCATATGATGTGCCTTCGCGAGTCGTTCCATCTCCGGTTTCAGAGCGGCAAGCTGCTGTCCGATCTTCACCTTCTGGGGATCAATGTCCCCGAGAACGTTATCCGCGTAAGCATTCAGCTGCGCGATGATCCGATCCTCAGTTTCTCTTGTCATGTAATCACATCCTTTCTTCTGCCGGTTTCTTTCTATTCTAACGTGTTTCATGGTAAAAGGAAAGAAATATTTTGAACTTTCACAGAAGAGATGATACAATGGGGTACAGTGAGAAGGAGGGAAAGAATGGATACTTTCAATACGGATGAGACGCTGGAAAATCTGGAAAAACTGAAGGATGTAAATGGCAATCAGATCCTGGAATTTTTTAAGGGAAAGATACCGAATATTATTTCCTTCGGGCTGACGGTTCTTCTGGCGCTGCTCGTTTATTTTATAGGAACAAGGCTGATCCGGTTTCTTCGGAAATTTGTACGCCGTTCTCTGGAAAGATCCGGAGTGGATACCGGCGTGATGCAGTTTGTGGATGCTCTTGTCAAGGCAATGGCATATGCCCTTCTGTTTCTTGTCATCATCGGATTTTTCGGAATTGAGACGACCTCTTTTATCGCAGTGCTTGGTTCTGCCGGTATCGCGGTGGGGCTGGCTCTTCAGGGAAGCCTGTCCAATTTTGCCGGAGGGGTTCTGATACTGGCGCTGAAGCCTTTTGTGGTGGGAGATTATATTATATCCGGAAGTAATGAGGGAACGGTAACGGAGATTTCCCTGTTTGCTACCAGGCTGCTGACGGTTGATAACCGGGCAGTGATCATTCCGAATGGAGACCTGGCGAATTCTACCATTACCAATGTGACCCGGGAGGAATTCCGCCGTCTGGATCTTACGGTCGGAATCGGATATCAGGCGGATATACGAAAAGCCAAGGAGCTGCTGGAACATATTTTCAGGCAGGAGAAGGACATTCTGAAGGACCGTCCGATTCAGGTTTACGTGGACAGCCTTGGAGACAGTGCGGTGCTTCTGGGCGTACGCGGATGGGTGGAGACCGTAAAATACTGGGATGTCCGCTGGAGAGTTATCGAGCAGATCAAGCTTCAGTTTGATGAAGAGGGGATCGAGTTCCCGTACAACCAGATGGATGTCCATCTGCACAGAGAGACGTCCGACTGACCGAACAGAATATTGGAATATTTGAAAAAAACAGTTGCAATCTCAGACTTTTTTTATTATAATACTACTTGCGTGAGAAATCACTGCTTCCGTGGCTCAGTCGGTAGAGCAACGCATTCGTAATGCGTGGGTCGCCGGTTCAAGTCCGGCCGGGAGCTTTCTGCATTGCAGATACAGCAGGTGCCTTTTAGGGTATCTGCTGTTTTTCTTTTCGGAAGAAAAGAGTTGTCCTTTTCTGCAAATATTGCTATAATATAGGCCATAGCGATATTAAACAGATACATGGAGGACAGATCATGGCCGGTACATTCAAGGGCTCTTATAATTCAAATAATGACTCGGACCGAATCAGTGAGGAACTGTACAATGCGTTTAATCTGGATGATTTTGACGATGACAGAGAAGCGCGGCACAGAGCGCGGGCGGTTTCCAGAGGACCGGAGCCGAAGAAGAGATCTTCTTCCTCCAGAAGAAAAAAAAGAAAGAAAGACCGCCAGCTCATTGTGATGGCTGGAATTTCCGTGCTGGTCTTTCTGCTGATTGCTGAGATTTTATGCGGGATATTTGTGTGGAAGCTTCCGGCGGTTCCGGCCGTATTTGTTATTCTTTTGAATCTTGCGATCGGACTGGTTCTCGGACCGGCAATGATCATCGCCCCTATCCTGATTGCGGCGGTGGAGCTTGCCGCAGGTGTGTTTGCAGGACAGCTCCTGATGACGGTGCTTGGAGTAATCCTTCTTGTGCTGGGGCAGGTATTTTGCCATTTATTAAAATAGAACAGAAAAGCTATGTAGGCAGGAGGTGCGAAAGCATCTCCTGTTGTTTTTTTTGAGTCAGACCCTCTTCAGATATTTCTTTTCCAGAAGGCTGATCAGAGAATAGAGTACCATGGCAATCATACAGAGAATCAGGATAGACATAATGACCCAATCCAGCTTGAATACCTGACTGCCGTAAATAATCAGATATCCAAGGCCCTGCCTTGCTCCGATAAATTCTCCGATAACGACCCCCACAAGAGAAAGTCCGATATTGACCTTGGAGGTACTGATCAGTATGGGAATGTTGGCAGGGAGCACCACACGGATCAGGGCATCCTTCCGGTTACCTCCCAGGGTGTAGATCAGCTTGAGCATGTCGGGATCCACTTCCTTAAAACCGGTATACAGGTTGATGATGGTTCCGAAAACCGCAACGGATATACCGGCTACGATAATGGTCCGCATATTGGCTCCCAGCCATACAATAAGAAGCGGTGCCAGAGCGGACTTCGGCAGGCTGTTCAGAACAACCAGATAAGGCTCCAGTATTTCGGAAAGCCTGTCGAAAAGCCAGAGAAGCACGGCAAACGCAATTCCGATGAGAATTACGAGAAAAAAGCTTGCAAGCGTTTCGGACAGGGTGATGCCGACATGTCTGAAAATGCTTCCGTCAGCTGCCATTTCTGTGAAGGTTCGGATGATCCTGCAGGGACTGCTGAAGATAAAGGAATTGATAAGGCAAAGACGTGCGGACAGCTCCCACAGGAGAAGGAAAAGAACAAGGATCAGGAGCCTTGCGGTCCTGACAATGCGTTTATGCCGCCGGATACCTGCAAGATAATGCAGCTGGGCGGCCGATACTTTACTCATAATAGTTCAGCTCCTTCCAGATGCGATTGAAATAATCCTTGAAATTCGGAGCATTCCTGGACTTTAACGGTGTACGGTCTTCTACTTCAAGATGTATGGGAATGATGCTTCGGATCCGTCCGGGTCGTCTGGACAGAACAAGAATCCGGTCTGCGATACTGATGGCCTCTGCCAGGTCATGGGTGACAAGAATCGCCGTTTTCTGTTCTTTTTTTATAATACCGCCGATGTCATCGCAGACTGAAAGACGGGTCTGATAGTCCAGAGCGGAAAACGGTTCATCCAGGAGCAGAAGCTCCGGCTCCAGGACAAGGGTACGAATCAGGGCTGCACGCTGCCGCATGCCGCCGGACAGCCTGGAAGGCCTGGAATCCCGGAAGCCGGAAAGACCGTAGGTATCAAGCAGGGTATCTGCTCTGGCCAGATGCTCCGGCGTACATTTTTTCTGAATTTCCAGTCCGAGAATGACATTGCGGTATACGGAGCGCCATTCAAACAGGTGGTCTTTCTGCAGCATGTAGCCGATTTCTGTTCCTGCGTCCCGGACCGAATGCCCTTTGAGGAAAATAGTGCCGAATTCCGGGAGCAGCAGTCCGGAAATCAGATTCAGAAGGGTGGATTTTCCGCAGCCGGAGGGCCCGACGATGGCGATAAACTCGCCCTCGGAAACGGAAAAGGATATATTGGAAAGGGCGGGGGTTTCTCCCTCCGGGCTGTGATAGGAATAATTCACATCAGTAAGATTTAAAAAAGGATCCAATTTTTTTCTTCCTTCCGCTGGTTTCTATTTATTCTATGAAACTTTCCGGAAACGGTGTATGCGTATGGTTTGTAAAACCGCCTGTACATGGGAAGTTCTTCTTGCGGATGTGTATTTCTTGCCGTATAATGAGAAACGTGTATGACGACAGGGAAAGGAGCAAAAAGCAGATGAACCGGAATTATCAGAAAGAGCTGGACCGGCTGATTGTATCGCTTCCGGACAGAAGGTCAGGGGAGCCTGTACCGAGGCTTCTGCTTCACAGCTGCTGCGGCCCTTGCAGCAGTTATGTGCTGGAATATCTGTCGGAGTATTTTGCGATCACGGTTTATTATTACAATCCGAATATTTACCCTCCAGAGGAATATCAGAAGCGGGTCCTGGAGCAGGAGCGCTTGATCCGGGAGTGTACATTCCGGTATCCGGTTAAGTTTCTGGCAGGGGATTATCGGCCGGAGGAATTCTATGATGCGGTGAAGGGACTGGAGGACTGCCCGGAAGGAGCGGACAGATGCTTTGCGTGCTACCGTCTTCGGCTGGAGCAGGCGGCGAAGGCTGCGGCAGAGCTGGGCTGTGATTATTTTACCACAACACTTTCCATCAGCCCGCACAAGAATGCGAAGAAGCTGAATGAGATCGGTGAGGAGCTCGCGGGCATCTACAGGGTTCCCCATCTTCCTTCGGATTTCAAGAAGAGGAATGGATATAAGCGTTCTGTGGAGCTGTCAAATCTGCATGGGATGTACCGACAGGATTACTGCGGCTGTGTTTTTTCCTTTCAGGAGCGGATGCGAAGGAACGGGCAGTAAAGGGACCGGACGATCATATATAGAAAGTACTAAGAAAAGAAAGGATGGAAGAGCTATGGCACAGTTATGGGGAGGACGTTTCACAAAGGAGACGGATCAGCTTGTTTATAATTTTAATGCATCCATTTCCTTTGACCGGAAATTATACCGGGAGGATATTGAGGGAAGCATTGCCCATGTAACGATGATGGCAAAGCAGAAAATTGTGACAGAAGAGGAGAAGCAGGTGATTATCGACGGCCTGAAGGGAATTCTTACGGATGTGGAGAACGGAACACTTGCCATCACAGAGGAATATGAGGATATCCACAGCTTTGTGGAGGCAAATCTGATTGACCGGGTGGGAGAAGCGGGAAAGAAGCTTCATACCGGGAGAAGCCGCAATGATCAGGTCGCTGTGGATATGCGCCTGTATGTCAGAAAGGAAGTGCTTGCAGTTGATGCGCTTCTTAAAGACCTTCTGAAGACACTGATGAAGCTTATGGAGGAGCATATCGACACCTATATGCCGGGCTTTACCCATCTTCAGAAAGCCCAGCCGATCACCCTTGCCCTCCATATCGGGGCATATTTTGAAATGTTTAAGAGGGATCGCCTGCGTCTTAATGATATTTATGAACGAATGAATTATTGTCCCCTGGGAGCCGGCGCTCTGGCAGGAACCACCTATCCGCTGGACCGGGAATACACGGCAGAGCTTCTGGGCTTTTACGGCCCGACGCAAAACAGTATTGATTCTGTGGCAGACCGGGATTATATCATCGAATTTCTGGCAGCCCTTTCTACCATCATGATGCATCTGAGCCGTTTCTCTGAGGAAGTGATTATCTGGAACACCAATGAATACCAGTTTGTGGAGCTGGATGATGCGTACAGTACGGGAAGCAGCATTATGCCTCAGAAAAAGAATCCGGACATTGCAGAGCTGGTGCGCGGTAAAACCGGAAGAGTATACGGAGCACTGATGTCCATGCTCACCGTTATGAAGGGGCTTCCGCTGGCATACAATAAGGACATGCAGGAGGATAAGGAGCTTACCTTTGATGCCATTGATACTGCAAAGGGCTGCCTTGCACTGTTTAACGGCATGGTGTCTACCATGCGTTTCCGTAAACAGGTCATGGCAAAGAGCGCGAAAAACGGCTTTACCAATGCAACCGATGCGGCGGACTATCTGGTGAATCACGGGGTTCCGTTCAGGGATGCCCATACGATTGTGGGAAGAGTCGTGCTGTATTGTATTGAGAAGCAGATTGCAATTGAAGATATGAGCCTTGAAGAGCTGAAGAGCATCTGCCCGATATTTGAGGCGGATGTTTATGATGCCATCAGCCTGAAGACCTGTGTGGATAAGCGTCTCACTGCAGGAGCACCCGGAAGGGAAGCAATGGAAAAAGTCATTGCTCTGAATAAAAAATATCTGGAAGAGAATGAATGAGAGGAGAATGAGAAAATGAGCAGTAAATTAAAGGTAGGTATTCTTGGTGCGACGGGAATGGTAGGACAGCGCTTTATCGCGCTTCTGGAAAATCATCCATGGTTTGAGGTGACGACTGTGGCTGCGAGCCCGAGAAGTGCAGGAAGAACCTATGAGGATGCGGTTGGAGACCGCTGGAAGATGACAACT
>JALERW010000077.1 GCA_022763925.1 Lachnospiraceae bacterium | reverse complement strand
ATCCGGGAGCTGCAGGCGGAAAATCTGGAATTAAAGGAAAAGGTCAGTGAGCTGACCATTGAGAACAGCCAGCTGGTGCAGGAGACCTACGAGCTTAGCCGGTTACGGGAGCTCTATCAGCTGGATGAAAAATATCCCGCTTACTCCAAGGTGGCTGCCAGAGTCATCGGAAAAGATCCCGGCAACTGGTTTTCCACCTTTATGATTGATAAGGGGACAGATGACGGAATTTCCATTGACTGCAATGTCATTGCGGACGGCGGCCTGGTTGGTATCGTCACACGGGTCGGAAAGGACTGGGCAACGGTACGGTCCATTATCGATGATTCCAGCAATGTCAGCGGCATGGTGCTGTCCACCTCGGATACCTGTTTTGTCCAGGGAGACCTGGAGATGATGAATCAGGGACAGATCCGTCTGACACAGCTGCTGGACGAGGAGGACAGAATTCAGATCGGCGAGGAGATCGTCACCTCCAATATCAGTGTGAAGTATCTGGAGGGTATTCCCATCGGATATATCAGTGAGCTGTCCTATGATTCCAACAAGCTTACAAAATCAGGAACGATCACACCGATTGCGGATTTCCAGCATCTGCAGGAGGTGCTTGTCATTACAAATAAAAAGACGGTCCCAAAGACCGAGTAGCGGCTGTATGCCGGACAAATAAAAAAAGGCGGTGTATGGTTTGCTGCGTTTTCTGTTTGACGCTCTGTTAATTATTATTTGCTTTATTCTTCAGAATACGATATTTCAGACGCTTGCACTGGCATCCATCAGTCCGAATCTTCTGGTTATCCTGACCTCCTCCATCGGCCTTATGAGAGGAAAGAAGGAGGGGATGCTGGTTGGTTTTTTCTGCGGCTTTATGGTAGATATCTTCTACGGAGACCTGTTTGGATTCTATGCCCTGGTGTATATGTACATCGGGTATCTGAGCGGCTTTTTCAACAAAATCTTTTATGATGATGACATCAAGCTGCCCATGCTTCTGATTTCCGCCAGTGAGTTTCTGTACAGTCTGATCGTATATGTATTTTTGTTCATGTTCCGGACAAGATTTGAATTCGGGTATTATCTGATTCACATTATCATTCCGGAGCTGGTTTACACGATTGTTGTGACACTTTTTCTTTACCGGATCATCAATGGCATCAACCGAAGGCTGGAACGCCGAGAAAAAAGGAGTGCATAGTTATTGCGTGAATATATCAGGGAAGCGCTGAAAAATATTTTCCAGTCCCGTTTTTTTGTTCTGATGGTGGTATTTGTTCTTATGCTGGTTCTTCTGATCCAGCGGGTATTTACGCTTCAGATCGTGAACGGAGAGGAGTATCTGGATACCTTTCAGCTGAAAATTGAAAAGGAACGGACACTTTCCGGTACAAGAGGAAATATTTATGACCGGAACGGTGTGCCGCTGGCATACAATAAGCTGTCTTACTCGGTAACCATTTCCGATAACGGAAGCTATGAGACAACAAAAGAAAAGAACCAGACCTTAAATGAGACCATATACCGGCTGATCCAGATCATTGAAGCCTATGGCGGAGAGATCGATAATGATTTTGACATTTTCCTGAACAGCAGCGGATATTATGAATTTTCGGTTTCGGATACCCGTCTGATGCGTTTTAAGGCAGATGTATACGGAAGAAAGTCCGCAGATGACTTAAAGCCCCTGGAAGGAACGGCCACTGCAGAGGATATTATAGATTATCTGTGCGGTGATTCGAATAAGTACGGACTGTACGATACTTCCCTTTATCAGAAGGATCCGCAGAAGGCGAAGGAGGAGTGTCCCTATACGGATGAGGAAAAGCTGAAGATCATTACCGTCCGTTATGCGATGGATCAGAACCGCTATCAGCGTTACCAGCCGACCACGGTAGCTACCGATGTGAGCGATGAGACCGTGGCGGCGATTCTGGAAAATATGGATCAGCTTCAGGGAATCGAGATTTCCGAGGGGACCACAAGAGTATACGCGGACAGCAAATATTTTTCCAATATTCTGGGATATACCGGTAAGGCTTCTCAGGAGGAGATCGATGAGCTTCAGAAGGAAAATGAAGAGTATACCACCTCGGATATTATCGGAAAATCCGGTATTGAGCAGTATATGGAGACAACCCTGCGCGGAAAGAACGGAAGCGAAACGCTTTTCGTCAATAACACGGGTAAGGTGATTGAGATCGCTGACCGCACGGAGCCCACAGCCGGCAATGATGTATACCTGTCCATTGATGCGGAATATCAGAAGGCAGCTTATGATATTCTGGAGCAGAAGATCGCCGGAATTCTGTATTCCAAGATTGAAAATATAAGGGAATATACTCCTTCGGAGAACTCGACGGCATCTGACATAAAAATTCCGATCGATGATGTATACTATGCATTGATCGATAATAATGTCATCGATATTTCTCATTTTTCGGAGGAGGATGCCACAGAGCTGGAGAAGAACGTGTATGCCAAATACCTGTCAAGGCAGGAGAGCGTGCTTTCTTCCATTGCATCCATGCTGAACAATCCGGATGCTCCTGCCTATAAGGATTCCACCGGTGAGATGAAGGAATATATGAGCTATATTGTCAATACATTCCTGACGAAAAACACCGGTATTCTTGACAGCAGCAAGGTGGATACCTCCGATCAGACCTATAAGGACTGGACGACGGATGAGGTCATCAACCTTTACACCTATCTGAATTATGCCATATCCATGGGATGGCTGGATGTAGCTTCCCTGCGTTCGGATGAAAAGTATCTGGATTCCATGGAATCCTATCAGGCGTTGGTGGATGAAATCACAGAAGGACTGAAAACCGACAATGAATTCGGGAAGCTGATCTATAAGTACATGATCGGGAATGACAGTCTTTCCGGAAAGGAAATCTGTCTTCTTCTGTTTGATCAGAAGGTGCTCTCATATGATGACCAGTCTATCACAGGACTGGAAAACGGGACGATTGCGCCCTATTATTTTATCAAGGACAAAATCAGGAACCTGGAAATCACACCGGCTCAGCTTGCGCTGGATCCCTGTTCCGGTTCTGTTGTCATGATTGATCCGAGAGACGGTTCTCTGCTGGCTCTGGTGAGCTATCCGGGATATGACAATAACCGGCTTGCCAATACGATGGATTCCAGATATTATGCCCAGCTGAACAAAGACAAATCCAGCCCGTTCTACAACCATGCGACGCAGGAACGGACGGCTCCGGGCTCCACCTTCAAGATGGTAAGCTCCGTGACCGGACTGGAGGAGGGCGTTATTACCATAGGGGAACAGATCACCGATATGGGTATCTTTGACAAGATCACTCCTTCCTCGCCCAGATGCTGGATCTATACCAGCTCCCATATGACCCACGGATCCATCAATGTGATTCAGGCGCTGGAGCATTCGTGCAACTATTTCTTTTATGAGGTCGGCTACCGGCTCGGTCAGACGGATCCGGTAAGCGGGAACTATAACAGCGACCTTGCTCTGTCCCGGCTTTCCAAATATGCAGAAATGTTTGGATTTGAGGATAAGACAGGTATTGAAATACCGGAATCCGAACCGCAGTTTTCCGATCAGGACGCGGTCCGTTCGGCAATCGGACAGGGCAGTCATGCCTATACGACGATTCAGCTCGGACGTTACGTGGCTTCCATAGCCAACAGGGGCACCGTATATAATATGACGCTGCTCTATAAGGTTACAGATTCGGCAGGGAATCTGATAGAAGATTACTCGCCTTCCATATATAATCAGATTGATATTTCCAGCTCCACCTGGAGTGCAGTACAGCAGGGCATGCGTTCCGTTGTTGAGAATACCGCATCCTTTGACGGAATGGAGATTGCGGTCGCCGGAAAGACCGGTACAGCACAGCAGTCCACCAGCAGGCCGAACCATGCGCTCTTTGTTGGCTATGCACCCTATGAATCGCCATCGCTTGCACTGGCCTGCCGTATTCCCTTTGGTTATACGTCCAGTAATGCGGCGGAGGTCTGCCGGGATATTATCAAGTACTGCTTTAACCTGGCAGATAAGGAGGAAATATTAAATGGAACCGCTTCGGAAGCAGGAAGCGTGATCGGCGACTAGCAAGGAGGGATACACATCGGCAGCCCGGTAATCATTAAGAGCAGCTCAAGGGGAATGGTTATGCGGCTGGATCCGGATATACCATTCGGGGAACTGAAAAAAGCCGTTGAGGAGAAATACAGGGAATCAGCGGATTTTTTCAAAGACGCAAAAGTGGCGCTTGCCTTTGAGGGAAGGCCTCTTACAGAAGAGCAGGAAGAAGAAATCCTTGAGATTATCGACAAAAGCTGTAAATTAAAGGTACTGTGTATCGTAGACAAAGCTCAGCTTGAAAAGCAGGAAGAGCCTAAAAAACAGGAGAATGAGGACAGCCTGAAAAATGTCGGGCAGTTCTTTAAAGGCACGCTGCGCTTCGGACAGATTCTGGAATCAGAGACAAGCATGGTTCTGATCGGAGATGTGGAGGAAGGAGCGCAGATCATTGCCCGGGGCAACGTGGTTGTTCTGGGGAAACTGAAGGGGAGTGTGTATGCGGGAGCCGGAGAAAACGAAAGCCGCGCATTTGTAGCCGCACTTTTTATGGAACCGTCACAGATAAAAATAGGGATGTACACAAGAAAGAGCAGGGTTCGCCGGAGTGAACGGAGGATGAGGCCAAAGATCTCCTTTGTCCGGGATGGACGGATCCGCTTTGAAACAATTACAAAGGATGACCTGTACGAGGAAAATCATAAGCTTTTGGAGGAATAAGTATGAGTCAGGTAATTGTTGTTACATCCGGGAAGGGCGGAGTCGGGAAAACGACCTCCACAGCAAACATTGGGACAGGACTTGCCAGACTTGGCTATAAGGTCGTTCTCATAGATACGGATATCGGTCTTCGGAACCTGGACGTGGTTATGGGGCTGGAAAACCGTATCGTGTACAACCTGGTGGACGTAATTGAAGGAAGCTGCCGGATCCGGCAGGCACTTATCAAGGATAAGCGGTATTCCACCCTGTATCTGATGCCGTCGGCCCAGACCAGGGATAAAAGTGCGGTATCTCCGCTTCAGATGAAAAAGCTGGTGGACGAGCTTCGGGAGGATTTTGATTTTGTCCTTCTGGACTGCCCCGCAGGAATTGAACAGGGCTTTCAGAATGCGATTGCTGCCGCAGACAGGGCGATCGTTGTTACAACCCCGGAGGTTTCCGCTATCCGGGATGCAGACCGGATCATCGGCCTTTTGTCTGCAAATGAAGTACATCGGATCGATCTTATCATTAACCGGATCCGGATGGATATGGTCCGCCGGGGAGATATGATGTCTGTCGAGGATGTGGTCGGCCTGCTGGCCGTGGACCTGATCGGTATCGTCCCGGATGATGAAAATATTGTGGTATCCACAAATCAGGGAGAACCTCTGGTCGGAAGTGATGCTCCGGCAGGAGAGGCCTACCGGAATATCAGCTGCCGCATAGCAGGAGAGGATGTTCCGTTTATGGATCTCGAGCGCCCTCTGGGGCTGCTTTCCAGAGTCCGGAGCATGTTCCGGAAGAACAGGGAGGCTGTGGGATGAAATTAATGGATTTTTTCAGGAAAAAGAGCTCCCGGGATATCGCAAGAGACCGACTGAAGCTGCTGCTTGTCTCAGACAGGGCCAGCTGTTCCACACAGATCATGGAATCCATTAAAAATGACATGATTCAGGTGATATCCAAATATATGGTAATCGATACGGAAGGATTAGATATCCAGATCACGATGGCGGAGTCAGAGAACGGGACGCTCCCGGTGCTGTTCGCCAATATTCCGATCCGGGATATAAAAACTACAGAAAAATAAGGTGTTTGCATGTTTAAACAGTATCAGTTTAAAAATTATAACATACGGTTGATCATTCTGGTTTTAGCGCTGAGCATCATGGGAATACTGGTAATAGGAAGCGCAAAGGAATCTTCTCAGATAAAGCAGATCTTAGGGCTGATCCTGGGGCTTGTGGTCATGGTAATTGTTTCACTGATGGATTACACATGGCTCCTGAAGCTTCAGTGGCTGATGTATGCGGGCGGGATCGCCCTTCTGGTATTTGTAAAGCTCTGGGGAAAAGAGGTGGCCGGAGCAAAGCGCTGGTTCATCATTCCTGGAATCGGGATACAGTTTCAGCCATCGGAGCTTGTGAAGATTCTTATGATTCTGTTTTTTGCAAAATTTTTCATGGATCATCAGGAAGAGATGCAGAAAACAAAAACGGTTCTTCTGTCCGTGCTGCTCGTGGCGCCGATTCTGCTGCTGGTGTACAAGCAGCCGGACCTGTCCACGACGATCTGTCTGGCGCTGGTGTTCTGTGCGATGATTTATATGGCAGGCATCAGCTATAAATGGGTGCTTGGCGTTCTGGCAGTGCTATTACCGGCAGGTATTGTGTTTTTCAGTATTATTCTGAATCCGAACCAGACACTGATCGAGGGATATCAGGCCAACCGTATCCTGGCCTGGCTGTATCCGGAGAAATATCCTGCGCTGGCCTATCAGCAGCAGAATTCCATCATGGCCATCGGATCCGGACAGCTTACCGGAAAAGGGCTTGCCAACAATGTGATCGCATCCGTAAAAAACGGAAATTTCATTGCGGAGCCTCAGACAGATTTCATCTTTGCGGTTGCAGGAGAAGAGTTGGGTTTTGTCGGAAGCTGTGTTATAATTATACTGATTTTTCTGATCGTATTTGAGCTTCTCAATATCGCCCGGAAGGCAAAGGACTTTTCCGGGATGATCATATGCTGCGGGATGGCGGCATTGATCGGCTGTCAGAGCTTCTTAAATATAGGAGTTGCAACGGGACTGATACCGAATACGGGAATTCCACTGCCGTTTGTCAGCTACGGTCTTACCTCGCTGGTGAGCCTGTATATTGGAATCGGCGTTGTCCTTAACATTGGACTGCAAACATCATATGGTAATTACAGGAGGGATTAGAGGCATGAACGTTGGACTGATTGCCCACGACGCAAAAAAAGTACTGATGCAGAATTTCTGCATTGCCTATCGAAATATTCTGGTAAAGCATGAGCTGTATGCCACAGGGACGACCGGACGCCTTATCGAGGAGGCGACCAACCTGAATGTCCACAAATATGCGCCCGGTATTACAGGGGGCGCCGTACAGCTGTGTGCTGATATCGAGATGAATGCCATCGATCTTGTTATTTTCCTTCGGGATCCGCTGACGAAAAAACAGAAGGAACCGGAGGTCAATGACATTGTCCGGCTGTGTGATACCCATAATATTCCGCTGGCGACGAATCTTGCATCGGCAGAGCTTCTGATCAAGGCGATGAACCGCGGGGATATGGAATGGCGGGATCTGTTTCGGTAGAGAGCAGGTGAGGTGAAGCGATGAGATATTCCTACAGACGAATGGCTTTTCTTATACTGGGCTGTGCCCTTATGCTTTCCGGCTGCGGAAAGAAGGAAGAGGCTGCGGTTCCCTATGAAAATACTTCCGTTACATATGGAATGGTGCAGGGAGAAATTCAGTCCGAACAGGTGAAATTTTTTGCCTCGGATCTGTGTGTGACGGATCAGGATGTGAACAATGAAGAAGGAAACAGCTTTACATCTGCATCTACCGGGGTATTTGATCTTTCGTCCAGAGAGGTGGTCTATGCGGACAATGTGTTTGAAAAGCTGTATCCTGCCAGTACGACTAAAATCATGACGGCCCTGGTTGCCCTGAAGTACGGAAATCTTACGGATACGGTCACTGTGAGTGCACAGGCACTCCAGCTGGAGAGCGGCTCCTCTGTCTGCAATCTGAAGGAAGGGGATACGCCTACTCTGGAGCAGTGTCTGTATGGTCTTCTGATTAAGTCCGGCAATGATGCCGCCAACGCCATTGCAGAGCATATTTCCGGAAGCCAGGAAGCATTTGTGGAGCTGATGAATGAGGAGGCAAAGGCTCTTGGGGCTGTGGACACTCATTTCGTCAATCCCAGCGGTCTTCAGGATGAGGATCATTATACGACCGCTTATGACCTCTATCTGATGTTTCAGGAAGCAATAAAAAATGAAACCTTTTCGGCCATCATTCATACAGATAAATATCTGACCGCTTATAATAATGCCTCCGGCGAACGGATCAGCGTGAACTGGACGACCACGAATCAGTATTTGACGGGAGAGGCCAGTGCACCGGAGACCATAACGGTAATCGGGGGAAAGACGGGTACCACTTCGGCGGCCGGAGCGTGTCTGATTCTTTTAAGTGAGAACGGAGCGGGCGAGCAGGATGTGTCTATTGTTATGAAATCTCAGGATAAGACGACACTATATTCCGAGATGACAGAATTATTGAATAAAACTGTGAAATAGTTGTTGTAAATTAGGCTGATGTATACTATAATAATGGAAAGACACCTGTATTTTTTGGTCAATTTTGATAAAAAGGTACAAAAGGTAAGGAGGAGATGTCAATGATACAGTTAATCGTTGGAAAAAAAGGAAAAGGTAAGACAAAGCATCTTTTGGCAAAGGTAAATGATGCGATTAAGGGAGCAAACGGAAATATCGTATATCTGGATAAGAGCTCCAAGCATATGTATGAACTGAATAACAAAGTACGTCTTATTAATGTGAAGGACTACGGCATCAGCAATTCGGATGAGTTTATCGGCTTTGTGTGCGGAATCATTTCACAGGATCACGATTTGGAAGAACTGTATTTTGACAGCTTTCTGAAAATTGCAGGCCTGGAAGAGGGCGGAGAACTGCTTCCGGTTCTGAATCGCCTGGATGCAGTCAGCGAAGCATACCATGTGAATATTACCATCAGCATTTCTCTGGATGAGCAGGAGCTCCCGGAGGAGGTAAAATCCAAGATTATCGTTTCTTTATAATAAAAATGTAAGACTTAAGATACATAAAAAGCGGAAAGCAATTTCGGAGGGGTATCATCTCAAGGAAACTGTATTTCCGCTTTCTTTTTGCAGGAAAACGCTATTCCCTTCTGAAAATTATGTGCTATAATATCGGAAGATATAAAAGAGAAGCGAGGAGGCAGCGATTTGGCATCGAACCAGCGACAGCGAAGAACTCACAGCAGACAGCGCAAAAACAGCTATGGCGACCGGCCGAATCAGAACCGGGAAAGAAAGCGAAGACGGCGGACGAATACGGTAAAATACCGCAGGCCATTTCCGATTAATTCAGGCATGATCATTTTTGGCATAATCTTTGCGTATATGCTTGTATGTGTTTATGCTCATTTTACCTCCACACATATTTCTCCCTATGAGGTCCGGGCGGGTTCTATTGTGGTGGATAATACCTGTACCGGTCTGATCCTAAGAGATGAGACCATTGTGTATGCGGAGAATTCCGGATATATTAATTATTATGTCCGCCCGGATGAGAAGGTATCTGCCTCCAGCAATGTATACACGCTGGATCAGACAGGGCAGACGATCCAGGCCCTGGCAGAGTCTTCCCTGGACGGTGAGCTTCTGGATAATGACAGCCTGGGAAAGCTCAAAAGCAGCATGGAAACCTATGAAGCAGGAATTACCCCCATGTCCTTTGACGGCGTATATGAATTCCGGATGAAGGTAGAGAGCAGCGTGCTGTCCCTGGTTAATGAGAAGCTGATGAGCCAGGCAGATCAGCTGAAGGAGGAAGGCGCACTCGGCAATTTCAATTTTGTCAGAGCTCAGGGAGAAGGAATTATCGAATATTACACGGATGGATATGAGACGGTTACGAAGGAAAGCTTTCGGGATGAAATGCTGAATGAAAAGACCTATGAAAAGAGAGATCTTTCTTCTGTCGAAATTGTAAATGCCGGTGATCCGGTATATAAGCTCATCACAGATGAAAACTGGACAATCCTGATTCCTCTGGACGACGAAAAGCTGGAGGCACTGGCGGACAGGTCCAGTGTTACGATCCGTTTTACAAAGGATAATCTTCGGACAACCGCCGCATTTGAAATTATGCGACGGGACGGGAAGGCATACGGTGTATTAAGTCTATCCAATTATATGGTGAATTATGCGCAGGACCGTTATGTGGAACTGGAGCTTCTTCTGAGTGAAGTGGAAGGCCTGAAAATTCCGGTTTCCGCAGTGACGGAAAAGCAGTTTTATACAATTCCTGTGGGCTATGAGACTACAGGTGGTGACGATGATACCACGGGCTATCTGAAAGAAACCTATATGCAAGATGGAACAGCCAGCACGGTATTTGTTCCGACAACGATCTATGAGACTACCGATGAGGTCAGTTATGTGGACTGCGAAGATTTCAGTCCGGGAGATTATGTGGTAAAGGCCGACTCCACAGAGCGTTACCAGATCGGAACCACAGCGTCTCTGAAGGGCGTTTATAATATCAACCGGGGCTATGCAGTGTTCCGGAGGATCAATATTCTGTATGAGAGCGGAGAATACTGTATCGTAGAGCAGGGAACCGCGTACGGCCTGTCCATTTATGATCATATTGTTCTGGACAGCAAGTCCGTAAAGGAAGAAGAAATTATTTACTAATGGGAAAGAAAGGAGATGCTTTTTTCATGGTACGGGAAAATCTGAAAGAAGTGGAAGAACATATACAGGAGGCATGCAGGGCTTCCGGCCGCAGCCGCGATGAGGTGACCCTGATTGCTGTCAGCAAGACGAAGCCGGTGTCCATGCTGATGGAAGCCTATGACAGCGGAATTCGTGTTTTCGGCGAGAATAAGGTGCAGGAGCTCTGTGATAAATATGAGGAAATGCCAAAGGATATCCAATGGCATATGATCGGACATCTTCAGACAAACAAGGTAAAATATATTGTAGACAAGGTTGCAATGATTCACTCCGTGGATTCTGTGCATCTGGCTGAGGTGATCCAGAAGGAGGCTGCCAAAAAGCAGGTGACGGTTCCGATTCTGATCGAGGTAAACGTGGCAGAGGAAGAGAGCAAATTCGGAATTACCCTTTCGGATGCGCTGGCTATGGTTACGGAAATTGCCGGTATGCCAAATGTTAGAATTGAAGGACTTATGACGATTGCACCATTTGTGGAAAATCCGGAGGAAAATCGCAAATATTTTAAGGCTTTGAAGCAATTAGCTGTTGACATAAACGCAAAAAACATTGATAATGTACATGTGCGTACTTTGTCCATGGGCATGACGAATGATTATATGGAAGCAATTGAGGAAGGGGCAACCATGGTACGGGTAGGAACAGGTATTTTTGGTGAACGAAATTATAATATATAGATAGGAGATAACAGGAATGGGTTTATTTGATAAGTTCTTAAATTCCATGCAGTTAGGCGGAGACGACGATTATTACGACGATGAAGACGATTATTTTGATGATGAGGACGATGATTTCGAGGATGAGAAGCCCAGAAGAGGTCTCTTCGGAAGAAAGTCTTCCAGATATGAGGACGACGATGAGGATGAGGATGATTACGATGACGAGCCTGCTCCCAGAAGCAGAAGGCGTCAGCAGGAAGAGAAGCCTGCTCCGACTGCAGCATCCGGTAATAGTAAGGTTACTCCGATGCGCAGTCCCAGAAGATCCGGAAACAATATGGAGGTCTGTGTGATCAAGCCCGCATCGATGGAGGATGCGAGAGAGATTACGGAGACGCTTCTGTCCAACCGTACAGTTGTTCTGAATATGGAAGGCCTGGATATGGATATTGCACAGAGAATCATAGACTTTGCATCCGGCTCCTGTTTCGCGATCAACGGCAATCTTCAGAAGATCGCGAATTACATATTCATTATCACACCGGCTACGGTGGATATTTCCGGTGATTTCCAGAATCTGCTCTCCGGAGCACTCGGCGGAATGCCTTCCATCACAAGCAATTTCTAAGGATGTCCGTCTGTTCTACAAGTGAATGTATCGTTTCCTAAGAGCGTCAGAGGGATGCAGATCTTTCGGATGCTCTTTGTATTTTTGCGAATTTTTATGGATGAGACCGGTTGTGCTTATCATCAATCAGGAGGAATTTTAAAATGACAGAAAGAAAAGACAGGATCCTTCCGGTACACAGGGATGGGAAGAAAATATATGATATACGAATGACAGGAAGCTTTGACGGTCTTTCGGAGGCGTTGAAGGAAGCCGGGATTTATGGTTCAAAAATCTGCATTGTAGCGGACAGCAACACCTCTGCTTTGTACGCTTCGCAGGTAAAGATGGCATGTGAGGCGGCTGCTGTGGAGGTCTTTGTGTATACATTCCCTGCGGGAGAGGAACACAAGAATCTGGATACTGTACGCAGCCTGTATACGTTTCTGATTCAGAATCATTTTGACCGGAATGATGTGCTTGCAGCACTGGGGGGCGGCGTGACCGGTGATCTGACCGGCTTTGCGGCCGCAACCTATTTAAGAGGAATACGGTTTGTTCAGATACCGACCTCCCTTCTTTCTCAGGTAGACAGCAGTATTGGCGGGAAGACGGGGGTGGATTTTGATCAGTATAAAAATATGGTCGGCGCATTCCATATGCCGCAGCTTGTTTACATGAATCTTGGCACACTTAAGACCCTTTCCGATCAGCAGTTCTGCTCCGGTATGGGTGAGATCATCAAGCATGGTTTTATCAGGGATGCGGCTTATCTGGATGATATCCTCGAGCACCGGGAGGAGCTGATGAACCGGGACTACGATACCCTTGTCCGTATCGTAGGAAGAAGCTGTGAGATTAAGCGGGATGTGGTAGAGCAGGATCCTTACGAAAAGGGAGAGCGGGCTCTTCTGAATTTCGGACATACCCTTGGTCATGCCATTGAAAAGCTGAAGAATTTTACAATGCTTCACGGAGAATGTGTCGCTGCAGGCTGTGTTGCTGCCGCCTATCTGTCCATGAAACGGGGAAATATCGATCAGGCGTCTTACGAGAAGGTTCGAGGTGCTGTAAAAGCGTTTCATCTTCCGCTGACTTTTGAAGGAATTTCCTGTGAAGATATTCTTGAGGCAACCAAATCCGATAAAAAGATGGAGAACGGGCATATTAAATTTATCCTTCTGCATCAGATCGGAGATGCCTACATCGACAGGACCGTAACGGATCATGAACTTACAGAAGCGCTGAAGGAGATTGAGGGATAGATGAAAAAAAGTGTTTGGGATGCGGCAGCAGCATTTCTGGCCGTGATCTGCCTTGTTTTTATTGATCAGTGGACAAAGCTTCTTGCCGTGGCATATCTGAAGGATCAGCCTGCGATTCCTCTGATCAGGGGCATTCTGGAGCTTTCCTATCTGGAAAACAGGGGAGCTGCCTTTGGAATCCTGCAGGGACAGAAAATTCTGCTTGTTTTGTTTACGGGCTTTCTGACTCTGCTGATTGTGTTCTTTTATTTCAGGATACCGGAAGGGAAACGGTTTCTCCCTTTTCGTCTTCTGATGATTATGGTGCTTTCCGGCGCTGTGGGAAATTTCATTGACCGGTGCAGACTGGATTATGTGATCGATTTTATTTATTTTAAACTCATCGATTTCCCTGTTTTCAATGTGGCGGACTGTTATGTAACGATATCGGTTGCACTGTTTGCGCTTCTGATTCTTTTTTTCTACCGGGAAGAGGAGATGGACTTTCTGTTCCACCCGTTCAAAAACAAAAAGGGGAGCGTATGATATGACCGAATATCATTTTACGGCGGAACCCTGTGACGGGGGAATGCGGATCGATAAATTTCTGAGCGAGGAGATGGAAGAATACTCCCGCTCTTTTTTACAGAAGCTGATCCGGGAAGGACTGGTGGCAGTTGACGAACGGACCGTAAAAGCAAATTATAAGCTCTCCTGCGGTCAGCAGATCTTAGTTATGGTCCGGGAGCCGGAGGAGGTATCCATTGAGCCCGAAAATATTCCTCTGGATATTCTGTATGAGGACGAGGATGTTCTGGTTATCAACAAGCCGAAGGATATGGTGGTGCATCCGGCGGCAGGCCATTACAGCCATACACTGGTAAACGGGATCATGTATCACTGCAGAGACAGTCTGTCAGGTATTAATGGGAGCCTGCGCCCGGGGATCGTTCACCGGATCGATAAGGACACCACGGGGGCTCTGATCGTGTGCAAAAATGATAAGGCACACAATGAGATTGCCAGACAGCTGAAGGAGCATTCCATCACCCGAAGATACCGCGCTATCGTGATGGGAAATCTGAAGGAGGATGAAGGAACGGTGGATGCGCCCATTGGACGTCATCCGACGGAACGGAAAAAAATGGCCGTCAATGAGAAAAACGGAAAAAGGGCGGTGACGCATTACCGCGTGCTTTTGCGTCTCCGGGGATACACCTATATTGAATGCCGGCTGGAGACAGGACGTACCCATCAGATCCGGGTTCATATGGCAAGCATCGGCCATCCGCTTCTGGGAGACACCGTCTATGGTCCTGCAAAGCAGCCCATTGCTTCGCTGAAGGGACAGACGCTTCATGCCATGGTTCTTGGATTTGTGCATCCGTCCACCGGTGCATACATGGAATTTCAGGCGCCGCTTCCGGACTATTTTCAGGAGCTCCTCAGAAAGCTCTGTTGAAGTTTCTTATGGGATTTGATATAATATGGTTGGAGTGAAAGGAGGTTATCCTGTGAGCAATCATACAGTTATTACAATCGGAAGACAGCTGGGCAGCGGTGGAAGAGAAATCGGCCAGATGCTTGCCGGGAAGCTGGGAATCAAATATTATGATAAAGAACTGCTTGCGGCTGCTGCAAAAGAGAGCGGACTGGCGCAGGAGCTTTTTGAAAATCATGATGAGAAGCCGACGAACAGTTTTCTGTATTCTCTGGTGATGGATACGTACTCTCTCGGATATTCTTCGGGAACCTTTCATGAACTGCCTTTGAATCATAAGATTTTTCTGGCACAGTTTGATACGATCAAGAAGATTGCAGAGGAGGAGTCCTGTGTGATCGTCGGACGATGCGCGGATTATGCGCTTGC
>JALERW010000060.1 GCA_022763925.1 Lachnospiraceae bacterium | reverse complement strand
CATGCTCTCCTTTAAAAAAGGTGTCCAGCACGTGGACGCCCATAGACAGGTCACTGCCGATCCGGACCGCGGATACCCCGTCCGGGGCTTTCTTTCTTCCATATAAAATCTGGCAGGAATGTCCTGCCGCTTCCAGCGTATGCTTCAGGTCTACGGCGATTTTACCTACGCTGCCATTGCCGCAGACAGTATTTATCTGCAAAACCTTCAATGATATCACCAAAACCTTTTTCGTTACTTATGTCTTCGTTTCTCATGTTGTCGTTTCTCCTCTGCCTTTTCTCTGAAGCACAAATTTGCTTGTCCGCATCCGGAGCAGATGGTATACTGATATAGAATGTACATCCATTTCTTTAGAGGAGAGAAACTATGATTATAATACAACCTTCCGGGGGTTTATGCAATAGAATCCGTTCCATTAATTCTGCCATGACTCTGGCGAAAAAGAAGGGACTTCCCCTAAAAGTGCTCTGGCTGAATGCCCCGGAGCTGAACTGCCCCTTCGAGTCCCTGTTCCAGCCGACGAAGGAATTTGAGCTTATTAATATTTATTCTTTAAAAAGCCCGAAGAAATTATTCCTGCAGTTCACCGCGAAGCAGCGGTTCAACAATGAGGACATTTTAAATAACAAGACCGGCGTGACCCTGAACGAAGATTTCTACCGGAAGCTGTCCGACTCCGTGTATATTTTTACCTGGGAACAGTTTTATCCCACCGAGGATTATCACCTGTTCCGACCTACCCAAGAGATCCAGGCAAAGATCGATGCCTTCACCGACCGCTTTGCTCCCCATATGGTCGGCGTCCACATCCGCCGTACAGACAATGTATCCGCCATTGGTAAGAGCGGAACCGAAGCCTTCATCCGTGCTATGGAGGCAGAAATTGCTGCCGACCCGGACGTGAAATTCTTCCTGGCCACTGACGAACGCAAGGAAGAAGACCTGCTCCGGGAGCATTTCGGTAACCGCATCATCTCCAACGAGCACCGGGTTCTTGACCGGAACAGCATCGAAGGCATGCATGATGCCATGATCGATCTCTACTGTCTTGCGGCTACGGATAAGATCCTCGGAAGCTTCTGGAGCTCCTTCACCGACGTGGCGGCACAGATGCGCGGGATTGAAAAGGTCATTGTGGGGGAGGAAGAATAACGCATTAAAAAAGAGGGGAATGAATCCCCTCAGTCCCATACCACATGCTGATAATTGGAACGGTCCGTAGCTCCCTCTGTGGAAATACAAAGAATACGGGAATGTTCTGAAAGCCCCAACGCCTCTTTCAGACCTGCAAGCTCTGGATGCCAGAGCGCCGCAAAGGCCAGGCCGAAGCCTGCCGCTCCGCTCTCACCGGAAATGATCCGTTCATCTCCCGGAAGGGGAGCTCCAAGCACACGCATGCCTTTGGCCGCGACAAGATCCGGCATGGAAATAAAATGATCCGCATAGCGCCCCAGAACTTTCCACGCCGCCAGACACGGTTCTCCGCAGGCCAACCCCGCCATCATAGTCGAAAGACTTCCCGTGACCGCATGGAGCTGTCCGTCTGAAGCCTGCGCTGTCCGGAAAAAGCAGTCCGCCTGATCCGGTTCCACAATTACCACCCTGGGACGCTTTTCGCCGAACCTGGCTGCCAGATACCCCGCCATGCTTCCTGCCATTGCACCGACTCCGGCCTGAAGGAATACGTGGGTGGGAGCTTTTCCTTTCAGCTGCTCCACAGCTTCCTCTATCATTGTCATATATCCCTGCATGATATGAACAGGGATCTCCTCATACCCTTCGCTGTCTGTATCCTGAACCAGAACACCTCCGTGCTCTGCTGCATACTGTGCAGCGAACCGAACCGTATCGTCGTAATTCCATTGTGTGATGTATGCCTCGGCTCCCAGCGCCCGGATATTTTCCAGCCGTTCAGGCGCACTGCCCTTCGGCATATAGACCACGCACCGCTGATCGAGCTGCCGTGCGGTCCAGGCAACACCGCGTCCATGATTTCCGTCTGTCGCCGTGACAAAGGTCACATCCCCCAATGCACGGCGCGTCTTGTCCTTTGTCAGCCGCGAAAAGGTCATGTCTTCAAACGGAATCTGAAGCCGCTCTGCAATGTACCGGCCGATCGCATAGCTTCCTCCCAGCACCTTGAACGCATTCAGTCCAAAGCGGCAGCTTTCATCCTTTATATAAACAGCATCCACTCCCAGCAGTCCGGCCAATTTCTTAAGAGAAACGAGCGGCGTCGGATGGTAATCAGGGAAACTTTGATGAAAGATCCGAACCTGCCGGGCAATTTGGGGCGTGAACAGAAACCCTGCAGGAACCTCTGTACGGGGCTGATCGTAATGAACCGCCCGGATTCCGAAATCATACTCCATGAGCATTTCTCCTTTTTCCATTATATTTTTCCAAAAAAATTGTTAAAAAAGCAGTTCTCATCATAAGCGTACCACTTTCATTAATGAATGAGTGGATAAATGATTATATAAATAACAACCAATAATATCCAGCTGACCTGTGCCATCAAGCTAAGTATACATAATACAATATATACAAATGATGAAAATGTTTTAAAATGATTGGTTGCACGCAAAACAGCAGCATCATAATTATCCATGACCGCCCCTGCCAAAAAAGCAGCCGATATAATTGATGCGATAATGCAATATACTCCAAACATCACTCTGTTAAGAGACCGACCATCTGCAGCATATATAAACATTGCCGGGATTAAAAATGCAAATATGATCCTCCACATTTGATTTTGAG
>JALERW010000057.1 GCA_022763925.1 Lachnospiraceae bacterium | reverse complement strand
CTGGGAGACCGTTATGTTTCTGTATGGCTCGGCGCTGAAAAAAGTAACCCTGAATATGGAGATCCTGAATGATGAGTTCAGATATCTGCATAATTACAATCCGATCGAGCATATCAAATCCAGGCTGAAGGAGCCTGAGAGTATTGTAAAGAAGCTGAAACGCCACGGCTATGAGAGTACGATTGAAAATATGGTAAAGTATGTGAAGGATATTGCGGGAGTCCGCATTATCTGCTCCTTTACTTCGGATATTTATCTGCTGGCGGATATGATTGCGAAATCCAACGACGTGAAGGTGCTGGAGATCAGGGATTATATCAGAAATCCAAAGCCCAGCGGTTATACGAGCTACCATATGATCGTGTCCACACCGATCAATATGGGGGACCGGAAAGTGGATACGGTGGTGGAGATTCAGATCCGGACCGTTGCCATGGATTTCTGGGCCAGCCTGGAGCATAAGATTCAGTACAAGTTTGAGGGGGAAGGGAATACGCCGGTATATATCAGCAATGATCTTCGGGACTGCGCCAGGATTGTGGCGGACCTGGATGCCAGGATGCTGGCGCTGAATCAGGCGATTCAGGAGATTGAAGCATAATAATTCCCTGTGGAAATTATTGGAATACAGGAGTAGAAAAGGGATATGAAATCCGAAGAGAATGCCGAACAGAGAAAGAAAAAGAAGAATTTTGACCGTGTGCTGGTGTTGGTCGCGGCACCTCCGGCCAGCGGAAAGAGCTATATTGGAAAAAAGATTGCCGGACAGTTCAGAGACTGTGCCTATATGGATCTGGACAGTCTGAATGTTCTTTCGGAGAAAATCTGTGATGTCAGAGGAGAGGATTTCGACAAAAGCGGAAGCTTTTTCAGAGAGAACGGACGGGAATATGAGTATGAGGCTCTGTTTACTCTGGCATGGGATGTGCTTTCCTTCTGCCATGTGGCGGTCCTGACGGCTCCTTTTTCCCGTGAAATGAAGGACCCGAAGCGCTTTGAGGCAATTGTTGAGCGGGCGGGCCGATGCGGCGCAAAGGTAATTCCGGTATGGATATTGTCTGATGAAGCGGTGTGCAGGAAGAATATGTTCAGGAGAAATGCGCCGCGGGATCAGTGGAAGCGGGAGCATTTTCCGGATTATATAAAGGAAATTGATTTTACGCGCCCCACGCTGATTCCGGAGAAATACCAGGTCGATAACCGTGGAAAGGAAACCTGGAAAGAAGATGTAAGGAGGATTGCAGGACTGATCCGGGATATTACAGAGGGGCAGCAGGAAGAATGAGCGCAGACCTATGGTCTGCGCTCCAAAATTGCTTCGGTCGTGGTATCCATGACCATTTTATTTTCCTGATTGAAAACGGACAGATTGACCTCGACAATACCGTTATATGGATTGCGGGGCGTCAGACCGTTGATCAGAACCTTCCCGGTGAGGGTATCATCCGCAAATACCGGAGAAAGCCAGTTGATGCGAAAGTTCTGTGCAGCGATAAAATGATCGGAAATAATGTTGCTTTTTACAAATTCAGCCCATACGGACATAAAACTCATGATGCCGGGGGCGATAATGTCCCCGAACTTTGAAGACTTGCCGTGTGCTTCATCGGTATGGATCTGCTGAGGGTCATACTCGGAAGCAAAGGCAAGCATGTTTTCTTTTCTGATCGTGACGCTTCTTATCTGAAAGGTGTCTCCGATATGGAAATCATCAAAATACATGGGATACTCCTTTGCTTATGTTCTGATCCATTATCCTACATAAAGCGTCAAAAGTCAAATGGCTGATATGCAATGTAAGGGTATAAAAAACTTACTATTAGAGTGGATGAGAAAAAAATCCCCATAAAATGAGGAGTGCCCCGGTGGTGTCCCACCGAGGCTATTATGAAAAAATTTATCTATGTGTGTAATGAAAACATTACATTGACGTCTGTTTTGCGTTTCACTGTTCTTTTCTTTTGATGGTTTCAGTATAGCAATTAATTGTGAATAGAATATGAACAAACTATAAATATAATGTGAAAATGCACAAAAAACAAAGAACAAAGAATCGGTTTTTGATAAATATGACAAAAATGAAAGGCAGGAGGAAGAAAATCCCAGGTTGTCAACAGAAACTCAAAATGATAGAATAAAAGGATAGAGAAACAAAAAACAGAGGAAGAGCGGAAAACGGACGGCACACAGGAGGAAATACGATGGCAGGATTTATGGATATGTTAGGGAAGAAGACGGAAACGGAAAGCGGTTCTTCCTATCAGAAAAGTGTAATTCGTGAAATTGCAAGAAAGCTGGCAGAGCTGGAAGAACAGAATGATCAGAATGCCCTGGCAATTGAGGAAGTTCGCAAGATGCAGAAGACGGTTCTGCAGAAGCTGGACAGTCTGAAGGAGGAGCAGAAGAATGCCGGAGAGCAGACATCAGAAGGTCCGGATACGGAAGCTCTGGAGGATATCAAAAGACAGCTGCGCACTCTGACGCAGCAGGTACAGGCCAGTGTACAGAATCTGGATGGCAGGCTTCAGGCCGGCTCCGATGCAGTGGATGCAGGTCTTCAGAACCTGGATGGAAAGATGCAGGAGATGATGGAACAGGTATCTGCCCAGAAGGCAGAAGATACAGGCATTCTGTATTCGGAAGAGCTTTCAGATAAACTGGACACGGTCCGGCTGTCTCTGGAGGATACCATACACAAGGAAAATATCAAATGCTTCCGCAACGTACAGGGGGCGCTTGAGGAGCAGGGAGACGGAAAGGCATATGATCTGAACGCTCTGCGCAAATATCTGAAGGTTATTGTGTGGTTCCAGCTGATTACGATCGTTCTGATCGTACTTCGCATTCTGGGGCTGCTCTGATGCAAATGCCCGGAACGTCTGTCTGGTTGACGTTCCGGGCATTTGCTATCGTACGGGAAAAATCCGTGTGGTTTCAGTCAGAATTGGATTCCTTTCAGAAGGGAGCCAAGGCTGGTGGAAATGTTTTCTGCTTTAGGGATCTCCACGGTTTCCTCCTGGACCTCCTCGGCAGCTGCTTCGTTCAGGGCTTTCATGCTCAGGCTGATTTTGCCGTCTTTTATGCCGATGACCTTGACTTTAACCGTATCGCCCTCGGTCAGTACCGCCTTGGGATGCTTGATGCGTTTATCACTGATCTGGGAAACGTGTACAAGGCCGGAAAGACCGTTTCCGAGTCTTACGAATGCACCATAATCCTTCAGGGTCTCTACGGTTCCTTCGGTGACCAGTCCGACCTCTACGTTGGAAATACGGGCTTTGCGCTCTTCCTCGGCTTTTTCCTTCAAAATCTCCCGGGCAGACAGAACCAGGCGTTTCTGTTCGGGATCAGCAGTGATGACACGGACCTGTATTTCCTTCAGCAGCCAGTCCTCCAGATTTTCCGTGTATTCCAGCGCCAGTCTGGAAGCGGGAATGAATCCGCGGATCCCTTCCACATAAGCGATGACGCCTTTGTTGACGACACCTTTGATCTGTACTGTGAGGTTGGTGCCGTCCTCCATATATTTCTGAAGCTTATCCCATGCGAGCACATCGTTGGCAAGCTTTCTGGAAAGGAGAATATTGCCGTTGCCGTCGTCTGTGCGGATAACGGTGGCAGAAATGGTGTCGCCTACAGTAACATCATGCTTGATGGAGAAGTCCGGCTCGTCGGTATAATCCTCCAGACGGATAATGCCCTCGGCATAGGATTTCAGGTCCAGAATCACTTCGGATTCCGTAACACCTATGACAGTACCCTCCAGAATATCTCCTTCTTCAATTTTACGGAAAGAAGCTTCCAGCTCCTTATTATAGGATGCCATTGTTTCTTCGCTCATGGATAAGTCCTCCTTGCGGTTTAATTTATAGAATATGTTTTCTGTCGCTATTATATCATAATCTTTTGAAATGTGCTTGAATATTTTCGGGGGAAAAGGTAGAATATACAATAAAACCAAAGGGAAAGAAAGATGCCTATGACAAAAGATGTGATTATCGGAATCTCCGGTCTTCAGTTTACCGGGGAGGAGAATTCAGACAGCCTGGAAATGATTGCACCCGGAGAATATTATTATAAGAACGGGAAGCATTATATAAAATATGAGGAAGTGATCGAGGGCTTCAGTGAGACGAACCATAACCTGGTGAAGATTGATCAGACCAGGCTGGAGCTGACGAAGAAGGGGCTTACGAATCTTCATATGATTTTTGAGGAAAATAAGAAGAATCTGAGCTGCTATCAGACGCCTTTCGGCAGTCTGATGATCGGAATTGAAGGCGGGCCTGTGACGATTCGGGAAACCGCGGATCAGATCCGGGTGAACGCAAAGTACTCCCTTGCCATTAATTATGAGCATGTGGCGGACTGTGTGATTCAGATGAATATTCAGTCCAAGGATGCGGGGGATTTTTCCTTTAAGGATCTTTAAAAACTCTTCCGGCGGTATCTGCCTCCGGAAGAGTTTTTTGCTTTTTCCTAATGCTCTTCGTCTGCGGGTTTCTTTTCGAAGGAATCCATACACTGTACCATTTGGATATACCGGGTATCCCGTTCCTGTATCAGCTCCGGAATTTCTTCCGGGCGGTAAGGATAGAAGCCCTCGCCGGATTTGACACCCAGCTTGCCCTCTGCCACAAGCTGCTGCATCAGACGGGAACCATCCTTGTCATCGCACAGATCAGCAAAGAGATAATTGGATACGCTGTTAAAAATATCCACTCCGCCCATATCTACAACGCGGAAGGGGCCAAGGCAGGCATAGCGCATTCCGATGACCAGGCTGCAGGCCAGGTCCACTTCCTCCATGGATGCGGCACCCTCCTCCACCAGATGAGCCGCCTCCCGAAGAAGGGCATACTGGAGACGGTTGGCGATAAAGCCGGGGATATCCTTCTGTACCTTGATGGGCTTTTTCCCAACAGCCTTTGAGAGCTCCATGATGAAGTCAGCGGTTGCGTCGGAGGTTTGCTCGCCCTTGGTAACCTCAATGAGCTGGACGATATGCGGAGGGTTAAACCAGTGCATGCCGGCAAAGCGCTCCGGCAGATGAACCGCACCGGACATTTCCGTGATGCTTAAGCCGGAGGTGTTGGTGGCCAGAACAGCCGTTTCGGGAACCAGACGGGAAATCTCCTGCCAGAACCGTTTTTTAGCTTCCATATCCTCTGTAATATTTTCAATTACCAGGTCTGCGTCGGCAAAGCAGGATTTATCATCCGAAAAGGAGATACGCCGGACAAGAGCTTCGGATTCGTCGCCGGACAGGATATTTTGCTGAACCAGGGCCTTCTGATTAATGGCGATGCGGTCCTTTGCGCGCTCCAGCGTTTCTTTTCTGCGGCTGTAAAGGGTTACCGGAAAGGCGTTCTGAGAAAAGATCTGAACCAGAGAGGTACCCATGGTTCCTCCTCCTGCAATGATAATGTTTAAAGGTTTCATAGTTACAATTCCTCCTGTATATTCATTTTTTATTTTTATGGATGGAAACGGTATAGGCTGGCGTCTGTGTGGCATGATAAATAAAAAGCTGCCCGACAAAGTCAGGCAGCTGCTGAATTCTTCGCTGTTACTTTTTGTTCTTATCGGCGGCTTTCTGCTTCATGCGTGCAAAGAAACCCTTCTTCTTGGGCTCCGGAACCTCTATGGAACCACGAAGACCTTTCACGGCGGTGATATAAATACCGCTGACGATGGCTTTCACTTCTTTCTTCACCGGAACCTGCTCAAAAATGGCATCATCACACATCAGTGTCATCATACGCGGCCCAACCTTTGCCTTCACAATAGCAACCTTGGAACGGCGAAGAAACTTGGGGGTCTGTTCGATGACTGCCTGAGGAAGGCCGGAATCTTTCAGACGGATCTTTTTCTTGTCGATGATCAGCATGGTCATGGACTGAGCCATGGCGTCCATCTGTGCGCGCTGCTCATCCTGTTTCTTTTCCATCCTCTTGGTGAAAAAGTACATTGCAATGAATGCAGCCAACAGAACCAGAGCGATAACAAACAGAACAATTGTGAACGTATTCATATATAATATTCCTCCTGAGTCCTTTCAAGATACAATTCAATGTATCGGCATGGACATTATTGTAACATTGTTTAAGGCAAAGTGCAAGCGATTTCCTGTCTGGAGCGGAGGCTTTCCCGGGATGCTGATGACAGCAGAGTACATAGAAAAAACGGGCGGAACAGGAAGGCTGCCCGGGAAGAGAGAGGAAGATACTATGGAACTGCTGACGGCTTTGGGAACGGGGGAAGGGGCTTTCGAGCCGTTTGAACGTCTGATCCGTTATAATGAGCATGCGGCCGGGGCGGAGCTGACCTGCCGGAATGCTGTGGAAATATTTACAGACGGGAGAGGACTGTATGAGGACCTGGCAGGAGCAATTGCGAATGCCGGAGAATATATTCATATCCTTTCCTATATTATCAGGCGGGATGAAGTGTTTGAGGCTCTGGAGGAGATGCTGGAACAGAAAGTGCGGAAAGGGGTGAAGGTACGGATTCTGGCGGATGTCCTGGGCAGCCGGGCACTTCGGCCTTCGGACATCATAAGACTGCGCAGGAAGGGGATTCAGGTAAACGGATTTTTTTCTTCTTTTCCGGGGAGCCTTAGGTCCCGGATCAACTGCAGGAACCATCGGAAGGTGATTGTAATTGACGGAAGAATCGGATATGTGGGAGGATTTAATATTGGCCGGGAATACCTGGGGCTGGATCGGCGTATGGGATACTGGAGGGATACCCATTTAAAGCTTCAGGGATCAGCAGTTGCAAGACTGAATCATCTGTTTTTGGCAGACTGGAAGGCGGCAGCCCGGGAAAATCTGCCGGATGCAAAGCAGGATCTGCTGCCAGGGGAAAAGGCCTGTGCCGACCGGGTACCTGTTCAGATCGTATCCAGCGGTCCGGACAGCCGATGGCAGAATATCCGGAACAACTATCTGATGCTGTTTCAGACGGCCAGGAAAAGACTTTACATTCAGACTCCCTATTTTATCCCGGATGAAACGATGGTGCAGGAGCTTCGGATGGCGGCACTTTCCGGAGTGGATGTAAGGCTGATGATTCCATGCAAGCCGGATCATCCGCTGGTTTACCGGGCTACCTGTTCTTATATAGGAGATATGCTGGAGGCAGGAGTAAAATGCTACAGGTATGATCGGGGATTCCTGCATGCGAAAAGCGTGGTGGCAGACGGACTTGCTGTCTGCTGCGGAACTGCAAATATGGATATCCGCAGCTTTCGGCTGAATTATGAAGTCAATGCGACGATTTATGATCCGGCAACAGCCGGAAAAATGGAGGAAATCTTTCTTCGGGATCTGAAAAGCTGTACAGAGATTACGAAGGAAGGCTATGGAAAGAGAAGATCCTGTCTGCGCATGAAGGAGCAGGTTTCCAGGCTGTTTTCTCCATTTCTTTAAACGTCATGCAACAGAAGGGGTTGTTTTCGGCACTATATAAAGGAAGAATCGATTGTTCGCTGTTTTTATGGAAGGGGTGGTGAAATGGAATCGTATACGGAGCTGGCGAACAGGGCCAGGCAGGGGGACGTTCAGGCGTTTTCGGGACTGTATGAGAGCTGTTATCGGGATCTCTACCGCTTTGCCCTGTATAATCTCGGGCAGGAAGAGGATGCCAGGGATGTGGTGAGCGAAACGGTGCTGGCAGCTTTTGAAAATATCGGAAAACTTAAGTCTGCGGAGGCATTTCGCCCCTGGATTTTCCGAATTCTTGTGAATAAATGCAAAAGGAAGCGCAGGCAGTATGTATTAAGGACAGAGGAGCTTCCCGAAACGCTTCATGCCAGGGAGAGGGATACCTGTCAGGAGATGGACGTGCGCAGAGCCTTTTTAAGCCTGTCCGGGGAAGAACGGCTGATCGTTTCTCTTTCTGTTTTCGCAGGCTACAGCAGTTCTGAGATCGGAAAGCTTCTGCGGAAAAATGCCAATACGGTACGTTCCAAATTGAGCCGTTCCATGGGGAAAATGCAGAAATTGCTGGAAGATTAGGGAAGGGGGCAGACAAGATGGAAGAATGGAAAGAAAAGTCCGATAAGGAGATTCAGAAAATAGCCGATCAGATTCGAAACGCATCGGAAGGGATCCCGATTCCCGAAGAGCTTCACCCGGAGGCCGTCAGGAAACGATTGGAAAAACAGGTGAAAAAAGGGCAAACACGACGGGCATTTCGTATATATGGCGGGGCAGCGGCTGCTGCCATGGCAGTCCTGGTGGTTTGGTCAGGAGTGAGGCACTCTTATGTCGGAAAAGGGTACAGCGCCGCACAGGATGCCGTGTTTGAGGAGATTGTCGAGGAAGAGGAAGCGGCAGCGGAAACGTGCGCGCCCCCGGAAGAGGGGAACGAAGAAGAGCCGATCCGTACAGCAGAAAGCTATCAGGAGATATATGACCGGCTCACGGAGTATGCATATGAAGAATCCAAGTTCCTGGAACGGGAGATGACTGCGGGAGTGTCAGGAGCAGATGGAGGAACAGGCGACATCCGGGACCTGGCATCAAATGCCGCACCGAAGGATTACTCTGAGACCAATGTTCGGGAGGCCGGCGTAGATGAGGCAGATATCACAAAAACAGACGGTACGTATCTGTATACGGCTGCAGCGGATACCGGGAGCATTCAGATCATACGCGCAGCGGATCTTAAGGTCTGCGCCAAAATAAAGGCACAGGGAACGGACCGGATCGAGGAGCTGTATGTGGAAAATGACAGACTGACGGTTCTGGCATCCGGGGCGGCTACAGAGCTGTCCCTGGATCGGGATGGGCTGTATGATTCCGGGTACCGGACGGAGACTTCGGTGACGGTATATGACATTTCTGACCCGGAAGTCCCGAAAGAGCTGGGAAGGATCACACAGGAGGGGGATTACCGGACGTCCCGGGTTTCGGATAATTATCTTTATCTTTTTACGGACTGTTTTAAACAGAAGAAGGAGGCGGAGGATGTCGGGTCCTATATTCCCAGGATGAACGGAGAGCTGCTGGCAAGTGACTGTATCTATCTTCCGGGAACACAGGCGGGCGGCCACTATCTGCTGATCAGCTCTGTGAATCTTGCGAACCCCTCAAAGATCGCGGACAGCAGAGGGATTCTCTGCAGCAGCTCGGAAACCTATATTTCCGGACAGAATATCTATCTGATGCAGACGAGATATGAGAGCGGTTCCGGCACGGAGCGTACGGAAGTGTTCAAATTCCGTTTCTTTTCCGGAATGATCCGGGCGAAAGCGGTTGGCCTGGTGTCCGGAAGTGTGAAGGACAGCTTCTGCGCAGATGAGTACGATGGAAATCTCAGAATCGTGACCACCTGTCAGAAGGGCTGGGAGCCGGTCTGTGCTCTCTATGTTCTGAATGAAGATCTGGAGCTTATCGGTTCTCTGGAAAATGTGGCTTTTGGGGAGACGGTCCGGTCTGCCCGGCTGATGGGAGATGTGGGATATTTTGTGACCTTCCGCAATACAGATCCCCTGTTTTGCGTGGATCTGAGTGATCCGACGGCGCCTGTGGTTTTAGGTGAGCTGAAGGTCAGCGGTTTTTCCGGTTATCTGCATCCCTTCGGAGAGGGAAAGCTGCTTGGTATGGGACAGGAGGCGGATGAGAGCTCCGGGCGGATTACCGGAGGCAAGCTGTCCATGTTTGACATTTCTTCTCCGGAAGAGATGAAGGAGCTTGACCGGGTCGTGTTCAAAAATACAGATCTTGCAAATCTTTTTGATTATCGAAGCGTTCTGGCGGATCCGGATAAAAATATCATTGGTGTATGTCTGGAACGCTGGGACAATGGGACGCAGAGCGTAAATTATCAGATCTTTTGTTATGATGAGGAAAAGGGCTTTGTAAGGCAGCTGGATTATTCCATGCTTTCGGGAAAGAATGATCTGTATACGGAAAAGGTGCGCGGCCTGTATATTGCAGATACACTTTATCTGGTAAGCCCGATGGAGATATCGGCATTTTCCATGAAAGACGGATATGAAAAAGCAGGTACGCTGGTATTTGACGGAGAGACTTTTGTGAGTGCATCCGGACAGAGATAACGACATGTTCCGGGGCTGATCCGGGTGGAAAAAACTTGAGAAATACCCCTCGCTATGGTAGGATTAGAGCATGAAATGTTCATAAAAGAGCGAGGGGTATTTTTATGAGTACAAAAGAAAAACGATGCTATGACGGGTATCTGGTACAGAAGCTGGATCCGGTGGTTTTTATGATGCCGTATATTATGCCGCGCCGTACAGACAGTGAGGTTATGATCGACCTGAAACTGGATCTGACGAAGGTAGAGGCCTTTATCCGGGAGCATAAAGAGGACATGCCGGATCTGACTCTGTACCATTTTGTTTTTGCTTCCCTGGTACGGGCAGCGGCAGTCACACCGCAGATCAACCGTTTTATTACAGGCAACCGGATTTATCAGAGAAGGACAGTGCGGATTTCCATGATGGTAAAGAAACGTCTGGAGGTAGAGGGAAAGGAATCCACCATTTATCCGACCTTTGAGAAGACGGACACGCTGGCGGAGATTGTCGCGAAGACCAAAGCGGTAACGGAGGAGGCATTTGCGAAGCTGGATGATGTCAGCAACGGCTTTGACAGGCTGGTGGGGATTCTGTATGCAGTTCCGCCGTTTATCCTGAGAGGATTTGTGAAGTTCCTGATGTTTCTGGACCGTTATGGGAAGCTGCCTGAAGTACTGGTGAATCTTCAGCCGTTTCACAGCGCCTTTTTTGTGACTAACGTGGGTTCCATCGGTCTTCCGGTCATTTATCATCATCTGTATGAATTCGGAACTACATCCGGGTTTGCCAGTATCGGAAAGAAAGAGACTGTGACCTCCATTTCTCCCAAAGGGGTAATCAAAACGACCAGAGTGCTTCCCATGAAGCTTGTGCTGGACGGCAGAATATGCGACGGATATACGTATTCCTGCGCTTTTCGGACGATCCGGAAGTGTTTCGAGCACCCGGAGTGGCTCATGGAGTCCTATCAGCCGCAGCAGATGTAGGAAGGAGAGGTCCTTTTGTTTCTTTCAATTATGTTAAGAATATGGGAAGGTACTTTCCAAGGCAGAAAAAATGTGGTTTAATGTAAGAACGACATGTGGAAAAGGACAGAATGCAGTATGCGGGAATCCCATGGTACGTACGACACAAAAATACCGCATGAAAGAGAGAGGAAACCGAATGAAAAGAAAAGTATTATTTTTATCAGCAGTTATGAGTATGGTGCTGGCGGCAGCAGGCTGC
The DNA here is from genome assembly GCA_022763925.1 of Lachnospiraceae bacterium. GTDB lineage: Bacteria > Bacillota > Clostridia > Lachnospirales > Lachnospiraceae > JAGTTR01. Next base: position 7,077 of record JALERW010000057.1, on the reverse strand, counting down.
GGTGCCGGGAAGAATCAGGTAAAGACCGATTATGTGGATGATCTGAGCAAATATGTGACGCTCGGAGAGTATAAGGGACTGGAATATGAGGAAGAGTCTTCCGAGGTTACGGAGGAGGAGATCGACTCCGAGGTTCAGTACCTGCTGCAGTCCCAGGCAGACACCGAGCATATTATGGAAGGAACGGTGGCAGAGGGAGATACGGTAAATATTGATTATACCGGCATGAAGGACGGAGTGGAATTCGAAGGCGGAAAGGATACGGGATATGACCTGACCATCGGCTCCGGTGCATTTATTGAAGGCTTTGAAGACCAGCTGATCGGCATGAAGGTGGGAGAGACAAGGCAGATCGATGTGACATTTCCGGAGAGCTATTCCCTGAATCCGGATCTGGCAGGACAGCCGGTTGTATTTGAGGTAACTGCAAATTATATCTGCGGAGAGACGATTCTTCCGGAGCTGACGGATGAGTTTGTGGCGGAATATACCGATTATGATACGGTGGAGGAATACCGCAGTTATGTGAAGGATTATCTTGCAGATTATAAGGAATCCACCGTGGAGTCCAATCGTCAGCAGGGGCTGTGGCAGCAGGTCATGGATAATTCCGAAATCCTTCAGATACCGCAGGACAAGGTGAATGAAGAGGTGGAGAACATGTACACCTCCTATGAGCAGTATGCGGGCTATTATGGTCTGGAAATGTCGGATTTCCTGGATCAGATGGGCATGACGGAGGAAGATTTCCGGAAGGAGATGACCTCCTACGCGGAGGAGCTTGTAAAACGGGAGCTGGTCTTCAATGCAATCATTGAGAAGGAAGGGATCAGCATCAGCGATGACGAGTATACCGCACAGGCGGAGGAAATGGCAGCCGAATACGGCTACGAATCCGTGGAGGCTATGGAAGAGGCGGTAGGACAGGATGCAGTGAGAGAAGATATGCTCTGGGATAAGGTCCTGGATGTGATCGTGAGCAGTGCCAAGGTAAAGGAATAGAAACAGCCTGCTGCAGGAAAATGGGGGATTGAAAGATGAAGGTATTGAATTTTGGGTCATTGAATTATGATTTTGTTTATGATGTGGATCATATCGTTCAGCCCGGGGAGACGCTGGATTCCCTGAACATGTCCACATTTTTCGGGGGCAAGGGACTGAATCAGTCGATTGCGCTGGCCAAGGCAGGCGTCGCTGTGTATCATGCGGGGCTTGTCGGTGAGGACGGTCAGGCATTTTATGATGTATGCAGAGAGAACGGCGTAGATTCTTCTTACATACAGGCGATCGGGGGAAAGAGCGGGCATGCCATCATCCAGGTAAACCGGGAGGCGCAGAACTGTATTATCCTGTACGGCGGGAGTAACCGGAGGATGACCAGGGAATTTGTGGATCAGGTGCTGGAGCATTTTGAGGCGGGAGATATGATTCTTCTTCAGAATGAGATCAACTGCCTTGATTACATTATTGACCGGGCTTATGAGAAGGGGATGACCATTATTCTGAATCCGTCTCCGTATGACGGTGCACTGGATGCCTGTGACCTGTCCAAGGTATCGATTTTTCTTCTGAATGAGGTGGAGGGAAAGCAGGTATCCGGTTACGGGGAGCCGGACCGGATACTTGAGACCATGCTTGAGAAGTTTCCGGAATCCAGAATTGTGCTGACATTAGGGGAGAACGGGGTCGTTTACGCGGACAGGGACAGAAGGCTCCGTCAGGGAATTTTCCGGGTAAAGGCGGTGGATACCACGGCCGCCGGAGATACCTTTACCGGCTTTTTTGTGGCGAGTCTTGTAAAAGGGCTTCCAATGGAGGAAACGCTTCGCCTCTGTTCCAAGGCCTCGGCCATAGCTGTGTCCAGGAAAGGAGCGGCTCCGTCCATTCCTACGATGGAAGAGGTCCTGAGGACAGAGCTGTAGATCAGATATCGTTTATAATAACATCAGAGAGAGGGGGCTTCCCCCTTTTTCTGTATCACGGATAATCGGAAAGAGAAGGGGGAAGGATCTGTGGCAGCCTTTGTATGCTATTCGAAATGCGGCACCTGCCGCAAGGCCAAAAAGTGGCTGGATGAACATAACATAGCTTATGAGGAACGGGATATCCGGGAGGAAAAGCCGTCCCGCGAGGAGCTGAAATGCTGGTATGAGAAGAGCGGTCTTCCGCTGAAAAAATTTTTTAATACCAGTGGACTTTTATATAAGGAGATGAAGCTGAAAGACCGGCTTCCCGGCATGAGTGAGGAAGAAATGCTGGAGCTGCTGGCCTCTGACGGAATGCTGGTGAAGCGGCCCATCTGGGTGGACAAAGAGCAGGTTCTGGTGGGATTTAAGGAAGCAGACTGGGAAGTGCTGCTTCAGAAGCTGTGACAGGAGATTAACCGAAAGAGGGAATAGTGAACAAAATGGACGAGATTTTGATTGTGATACCCTCTCTGGAGCCGGATGAGAAGCTGGTACAGCTTACCGGGGATTTAAAGAGGGAGGGCTTTACGCATATTTTGATCGTGGATGACGGAAGCGGACCGGCATATGAGCAGATCTTTCATCGTGCCGCAGAGGCAGGCTCCTGCAGACTGCTCCGTCATTGTGTGAACCAGGGAAAAGGACGGGCTTTAAAAACGGCATTCAATGATTTTCTGCAGCATCCGGACGGCCTGAAGGGCGTTGTGACCGTGGATTCTGACGGACAGCACAGACCGGAGGACATCAGAAAATGCTGTGAGGCGCTGCTTGCACATCCGGAATGTCTGATTCTGGGCAGCAGAGATTTTGACAGTGACGGTGTTCCTTTGAAAAGCAGCTTCGGAAATAAGCTGACCCGTCAGGTGTTTGGTTTCCTGAGCGGAATTCATATCAAAGATACCCAGACAGGTCTGAGGGGCTTTTCTCCGGAACTGGTGCGCAGATTCCTTTCCACAAACGGAGAACGGTTTGAGTATGAAATGAACATGCTGATGGATTGTAAGGAATATGGGATACCGATCCTGGAGGTGCCGATCCAGACCGTGTATCTGGAAGCGAACGCCTCCACCCATTTTCATCCGATCAGGGATTCGATCCGGATTTACGCAATTTTCGGGAAATTTCTGTTTTCTTCTCTGTCCTCCTCCCTGATCGATATCGTGATGTTTACGGTGTTTGTGGCACTGCTGAAGATGGTGAAATTTCCGCACTATATTCTGGCTGCCACGGTAGGAGCCAGAGTACTGTCTTCCATATACAACTTCCTGATGAACAAAGGGGTTGTTTTCCGCTGTGAGGGAAAGACAGGAATTACCTTTGTAAAATATTATACCCTCTGTGTTGTGCAGATGCTCGCATCCGCAGGACTGGTGGCATTGTTCTTCCGCCTTCTGGGAGGAAACGAAACAATTGTAAAAATGGTAGTGGATACCCTGCTCTTCCTGGTCAGCTTCCGGATTCAGAAGGAATGGGTTTTCAAAAAAGGATAAAAGATGACGGTATTTATTGGAATTGCGATTCTGGCCTGTATTTCCGGCCTTTATGTGAAGCTGTGGGGCAGAAGATTTGAAGAGGTTCTGCCCCTGTCCATGTTTTCAATTATTTTTATCATTTATTTTACCGGAGTGATGGGAAGCCTGAAGGCGGGGGTTCTGGTGGTGACCGCTGCGGCCGGGTTTTGCGGTGCTGCCTGCCTGTTCTGGGCGGGACGGGAGCTATTCGTCTTTCGCAGGGAAAGGAAGCTTCCGGACGGCTTCCTTCGCCGTGTGTTGACACCCGGATGTGCGGCTTTTCTGGCGCTGGCCGTTTTTTTCTGGTGGCTGAACCGGGGACGGCTTCTGATGCAGTGGGATGATTTTTCACATTGGGGACTGGCAGTAAAAAACATGCATATTTTCCAGCAGCTCGGAAATATTCCGGAATCTACGGTGAAGTTCCTGGATTATCCTCCGGCTGCCTCCATTTTCGCCTATTTCTTTTCCAATTTTGGAAATTATAATGAAACCAATGCGATTTACGGGATGGGAATACTCACGATGGGAATGCTTTTTCCCATGTTCCGGGATATCCGATGGGAGGATAGAAAAACGCTGGTCAGCGGGCTTGTGCTGGTTGCTCTGATTTTTGTGCTACCAACCAGCCTTCACAAAAATGCCTATATCGGTCTGTATGTGGACTCGCTTCTCGGTGTACTGTTCTTCCTGTTGGTGTATCTGATGTGTACCTATGAGGCAGGGGCTTTCCGGACGGTGCATATGGCAGCGGTGTGTGCAGCTTTGCCGCTTACGAAGGCTTCCGGCAGCGGTCTCGCGGCGCTGGCAGTCTTTTTTGTACTTGCGGCACAGCTGCCGGTATGCGGCAAAAAGCAGGAAAGGCGCCGACTGGCGATAGATGGAATGATATGTCTTGCGTCTCTGGCGCTTGCGAAGCAGTCCTGGAATCTGTACCTCAGACTGTCCGGGACGGCAAAGGCCTGGAGTGCTTCGGAAATCAGTCTTCAGGGGATTTGGGAGTTTTTTTCAGGCAGAGCACCGGAATATCGGATGCAGACTGTACAAAATTACTGGAAGTTTTTCCTGACAGAGCCGATGGGCGGGTGGCTGGTTCCTTTTTCGACAGCTGTCTGGCTTTTGCTGTTTGCTGCATTTGCGGTTTTGTTTGTACTGCTCTGTCAAAAAGAGGACCGGAAAAGGTATGGTGCTGTCTTTGCCGGACTGATAGCGGGCTTTGTGGCATATCTTCTTTTCCTGCTGGTGCTTTATCTGTTTTCCTACTCAGAATTTGAGGCGGTAAAGCTGGCCTCGGCGGACCGCTATCTGAATACTTATCTTGTGGGAATGCTATGCTGCTATGTGGGGCTGTATGGACACTATTTTCGGAAGCGGCCGCTTCTGGTGCACGGAATCGCTGCCCTTTGCCTGACACTTTGCGTAACTAAGACGGGAATCGGAGATGTTCTGCTTTATCCGAAAGAATCGATTCTCACCTCGCAGATGCTGGAGGAGGGCTATCGGGGAGCGCTTCGTTTTCAGAATAAGCTGGATTATGTCAAGGACCGGGTATATGTGATTTCCCAGAATAATTATGGCCTGGATTACTGGGTGCTTCGGAATATTTTCACACCGGTGAAAATCAATGATAATTACACGTGGAGCATTGGAGAACCCTATAATGCTTCGGATGTGTTTACTACATATAAAAATATTTACAGCTGGTCGGAGGATCTGAAGCAGTTTGATTATGTGTATCTGTTCCGGGTAGATGATGCGTTCCGGGAGCAGTTCGGTGAGCTTTTTGACAATCCGCAGGATATTCAGAATGATACGATGTTTACGGTTTCCTTTGATGAGAAGGAGGAGCTTGCGCATCTGACCCTGAATCAGGAAATGACGTCCTACGGACCGTAGAGGAGGTGTCAGACCTGGTGCACGGCTCTGTGACGTGTACGGAGGTGTCGGCGGGACAGAGCCGTACCCTGACACCAAGAGGGAGAGTAAGATTTTGTTTTCCATGGCCGCAGGGGAGACCGAAAAATACCGGAAGCTTCGGAAGGCAAAGTCTGTCCCGGAGCACTTCTTCCAGGGAGAAGGTTCTGCCTTGCCCTGCGGTGCTGTCAGGGCAGTCGGTAAAGCTTCCAAGAAGGATCCCTGCACATTGCCCCAGCTTTCCGGACAGTGCCAGGGAGGTGAGCATCCGGTCGATGCGATAGCTTGCTTCATTGGTTTCCTCCAGAAACAGGATTTTCCCTCTTGTGTCCGGTTCATAGGGGGTTCCCAGAAGAGAGCACAGGGTGGTAAGATTTCCGCCCGTGAGGATACCTTCTGCGGGGGAGATCGAAGCTCCCGGAGAAAAAGGTCCGTCTGAGAAACGGCCGGGGCGGACAGAGAGGCATTGGAGCGGCTGCCTGTCATCGCAGGAGAGCGTGGAAGGGCCCGGGGTACACAGACAGCAAAGCATGGATCGTCGGGTGAAGCTGTCTGCCTGTTTCAGCTCCCGGACCACGGGACCGTGGAAGGTGACCATGCGGCAGCGCTGCTGAAATACCAGGTGAAGCGCTGTGACATCACTGTATCCCATAAATACTTTCGGATGTGTACGGATTGCGTGATAATCGAGAAGCGGAAGCAGCCGTGCTGCACCATAGCCGCCCCTCAGGCAGAAAATTCCGTCGATGGACGGATCTAAGAAGGCCCGGTTGATATCGGAAGCGCGAAGCCGGTCTGAGCCGGCAAAATAGCCGAAGGAGGCATGGCAGGAGGGGAACAGAACCGGGATAAAGCTCATTTCCCGGATCGACTCTGCCGCCTCACCCGCGGTATCAAGATCTGCAGCGAAGGAAGGAGCTACAACGGCGATGCGGCTCCCGGTTCGCAGCTGTTCTGGTTTTTGCATGGGGAACACTCCTGAAAATAACAGAATGGATTATGGTAATATATGGAGGCATGGAGGAAATTATCCGTGTTCCGGTAAAAATGTTTTGACAGCAGGGAGGAATAAAAAATCAAATGGAAAAGGGATTGACGGTATTATTTCCGGGCTTTGGCTACGGACCGGATAAGCCGCTGCTGCATTATGCGGGAAAATGTGCTGCAGCCTGCGGGTATGACCGGATTTCGGTAAATTACCGATGGCTGGATGCAGATCCGGAGCATTCACTTAAGGAACGGACGGAGAATTCTCTGGAGGGAGCCGTACTGGACGCCCTGCGCGCGATCCGGGAGGCCGGAGAATACCGGAAAATGATTTTTGTGAGCAAAAGCTTCGGAACGTTTGTGGCGGGGGAGACGGAAAAACTTTTGAAGGATTCCGGTATTTCCATTTATCAGGTTTACCTGACACCGCTGCCTCAGACCTATGAGAGGTACATGCGCGGGGAGAAATGTCTTGCGGTAACGGGATCTGCGGATCCGCTGATGACGGCAGAAGCCAGAGAATGGATGAGGCTGGATCCCAAAGTGGATCTGATGGTGATGGAGAATGGAAATCATTCTCTGGAAAATCCTCAGGATCCGCTGGAAAGCATACAGATACTGGAGACGGTTACCAGAAAAATTCTGAGTGTATTTACTCTCACGGAAGAAAAAAACCAGAAGACAGAAAAAGAATACAG